>CALIEL010000021.1 GCA_938022235.1 Oribacterium parvum | reverse complement strand
AAAAACGTCTTATATTTGTAATTGCGATGTAATTCATGAGGATATTGTGAATGATGTGAAATCCAAGATGCAGCCAAAAGATGATTATATCCAGTTGGCTTCTTTGTTTAAGCTATTTGGAGATGGAACTAGAGTACAAATCTTACACGCTCTAGAACAGAGTGAGATGTGTGTATGTGATCTTGCAGTGCTACTGGGGGTAACAAAATCTGCAATTTCGCATCAGTTAAAGGCATTACGCCTTGCGAATCTGGTAAAATTCCGTAAAGAAGCACAGATAGTTTACTACTCGCTGGCAGATGATCATGTGAAAGAGATTATTGACAAGGGATTTGAGCATCTTTGGCAGAAATAATATTTTTTAACATTATAGTTGAGTAATTGAACAATTAAACAAATTATAAGGAGATTATCGTGAAACGCATATTTCTATTAAAAGGGTTGGACTGTCCAAATTGTTCCGCAAAAATTGAAAAAGAAGTCGGAGAGTTGGATGGAGTGCAATCCTCAGTGGTAAATCTCATGAAGCAGACGCTTACAATCAATGTTACTCAGACAGCCGCAGATACGATAGCCAGTCAGATTGAAACGATTGTTCATAGTCATGAGCCAGATGTGGAAGTTCAGGAAGAAACCGTTATGAATGTTACACAGAGTTATTCGTTAAAAGGGTTGGACTGTCCGAATTGTTCCGCAAAAATTGAAAAAGAAGTCGGAGAGTTGGATGGAGTGCAATCCTCAGTGGTAAATCTCATGAAGCAGACGCTTACAATCAATGTTACTCAGACAGCCGCAGATACGATAGCCAGTCAGATTGAAACGATTGTTCATAGCCATGAGCCAGATGTGGAAGTTTCTGAAATTGTACAGGAATCTTATATACCGGAAAAAAAGCAGGAGGCCAATGAATCCTATAACAATGAGGATAAGAAGTTGACAGTTCGTTTAGCGACTGGTGCAGCAATCTATGCCATTGGTATGGCATTGACTGTTTTTGCGAAAGTGTCACTGCCTATCGAGTTAGCTTTTCTCATTGTTTCTTATGTTATTCTTGGTGGAGATGTTGTATGGCAGGCTGTGAGGAACATTTCAAAGGGGCGTGTATTTGATGAACATTTTTTGATGAGTGTTTCTACGATTGGGGCTTTTGTCATTGGTGAATATCCAGAAGCAGTTGCTGTTATGCTATTCTATCAGGTAGGTGAATTTTTTCAGTCATTGGCTGTTAAGCGTTCAAGAAAATCTATATCAGACTTAATGGATATACGTCCAGATTCTGCTACAGTAAGAAGAAATGGGGAATTGATTACCATATCTCCAGAAAATGTCTCCATTGGTGAGATTATTATTGTAAAGCCTGGTGAAAAAATTCCATTAGACGGTGTGGTATTGGATGGAGATTCTATGCTGGATACAAGCGCCTTAACAGGAGAATCAGTTCCGAGAAGTGTTCATAAAGGAGACGAAGCACTTTCCGGTTGTATGAATCAGACGGGTGTCTTAATGATTAAGACAACAAAAGCATTTGGTGAATCTACGGCTTCAAAGATTATTGATCTTGTGGAAAATGCGTCAAGCCGAA
Organism: Oribacterium parvum; assembly: GCA_938022235.1. GTDB lineage: Bacteria > Bacillota > Clostridia > Lachnospirales > Lachnospiraceae > Oribacterium > Oribacterium parvum_A. The sequence goes on along the minus strand of CALIEL010000021.1, from coordinate 4,571 downwards.
AAGCGCCAACAGAAAATTTTATTACTACATTTGCACGTTATTATACACCTGTGGTTGTAATCTTAGCAGCTTTTCTGGCGATTCTGCCACCGATCATTCTTGGCGGAGGCTGGACAGAGTGGATTCGCAGAGGATTTGTTTTCCTTGTGGTATCTTGTCCATGTGCATTGGTTATTTCAATCCCGCTGACTTTCTTCGGCGGCATTGGTGCAGCATCTAAACGAGGTGTTCTTGTAAAAGGAAGCAATTATTTAGAGGCACTTAATAATGTCAGCGTTATTGTGTTCGATAAAACCGGAACACTTACAAAAGGTGTTTTCAATGTGACGGATATTTTGCCTGCAAATGGATTTTCAAAAGAACAGGTTCTGGAGTATGCGGCAGAGGCAGAGAGTTTTTCTAACCATCCTATTGCAAAATCCATTCTTGCTGCTTATGGAAAAGAAATTGATCAGTCAGTGATTTCTGATTATAAGGAAATTTCAGGATATGGAATCAGTGTAATGGCAGGGGAAAAGAAAGTTTTTGCTGGCAATACGAAACTTATGGATACAGAATGTATAGAGTACACAACCTGTGAAAACGCAGGTACAAAAGTTTATTTGGCTGTAGATGGTCAATATGCAGGATGTATTTTGATAACAGATGAAGTGAAGCCGGACAGTAAAAAAGCAATTTCTGACCTGAAACATATCGGCGTGGAAAAAACAGTCATGCTTACCGGTGATGATGAAAAAATTGGGAAGTCCGTTGCAGAAGAATTGCAGTTGGATGAATATTATGCACAGCTGCTTCCTGACCAAAAAGTGGAAAAGGTTGAGCTTTTAGATAGTAAAAAGAGACCGGGAAGCAAATTGGCTTTTGTTGGTGATGGTATCAATGACGCTCCTGTCCTTGCCCGTGCAGATGTTGGTATTGCAATGGGTGGGCTTGGTTCGGATGCGGCCATTGAAGCAGCAGATGTAGTTCTGATGACAGATGAACCGTCTAAGCTGGTGGACGCGATTGAAGTAGCAAAAGCGACAAAACAGATTGTCATGCAGAATATAGTGATTGCTCTTGGGATTAAGAGTGTGTTCCTGATTCTTGGTGCTCTTGGTATTGCGGGAATGTGGGAAGCTGTATTTGGTGATGTAGGCGTTACCATAATTGCTGTTTTAAACGCAATGAGAATTTTGAAAAAATAGGAAATGAGGTGGGAATGTGAAACGAAAACTGATTCTGTTAGTTGTTACGATTGTTTTTCTTGTAGGGTTTGGTGCCATTTTACATTCACCGCCTTCTATGATTGATGTAGTCACAGGAGCAACACCGAAGTCAAAAAAGGCGGCTCAAGCCTCCGCACAGTTGGAAGGCTCTTATGTTCTCGGTATTAATATGATGTCAGATGGTCTCGACAACGAGAACACCCGGAATAAATTAAAAGAATTGGCACTGGACGATTCGGAAACAAATGAAACAGATCTCATGAAAACGGACATTAGTTTTCGGTTATATGTATCTGAGACGGATTATCCGCTTGTCAGTTATGCTAAGAAACTCTGTGACAGGTTGAAACAGGCCGGTTTCTCCGTAGATCTGAAAGAGTACAGTAACACAATGATGCTATCAAGAGTGGTAAGTGGAAAGTATGATGTATTCCTGGCATCGGATGATTTTATTGACGTTACAACGCTAACACAGATGGACTATATGATCATGGACAGCGAAGAAATGAGGTGAGCGGGAATTTATGAGAAAATGGAATACGATTTTGTCTGTTTTAATGCTTCTCATTTTTATGATTCATGGAATCATGGGCAGCTTTATGCTGAACGGAGTTGGAAGTAGCGCAGGGAAACTTCTTGCATGGATTGGTGTTGGTATTCTTGTTGTGCATACGGTGATTGGTGTCATCCTGACAGTTCAGAGTTTACAGACAGCGAAGCAATCCGGAAAAATGTATCTGAAACAGAACGCCATATTCTGGGCGAGACGAGCCAGTGGGCTGGCAATACTGATCCTGCTGTTCTTCCATATTGGCTTGTTTGGAAAGGTGCAGAATGGGACATATATTTTGTTCCCTTTTACAACGGTAAAGATGGTAACTCAGCTTTTGTTCGTGGCGGCAATCTTTGTTCATATTTTTATCAATATCCGCCCATTGCTCGTATCGCTGGGAATCATCAGTTATAAAGAACGAAGGGGTGATATTTATTTGATTCTTTCGGTGCTCCTTCTGTTTATAGCGGGCGCAGTTATTTTCTATTATATTGGGTGGCAATATTTATGAGTAAGACAATTATTATTATAGGTGCTGGACTGGCAGGACTTTCAGCGGCTTTGCAGGCAGCGGAAAATGGATGCAATGTAAAACTGGTTTCCTCCTTTCCATCAGAGCGGGCGCAGTCTGTTATGGCGGAGGGCGGTATCAACGCAGCTTTGAATACAAAAGATGAAAACGACAGTCCCGAAGAACATTTCACAGATACAATAAAGGCGGCTTGCGGTCTGGCAGACCCAAATGCAGTTTGGGGAATGACACAGGCAGCACCGGAGCTGGTGCACTGGCTGTTAAAACTTGGAGTTCAATTTAACATGAGCGGCTATGATAATGTGGATCTGCGGAATTTTGGCGGGCAGAAAAAGAAAAGGACTGCTTTTGCGCAGAGCGATACCGGGAAGCAGATCATGACAGCTATGATAGACGCTGTTCGCAGGAAAGAAGCATCTGGTATGGTAGAACGGTTCAGCCATCATTCTTTCCTAACACTTCGTCTGTGTGACAATATTTGTTGTGGCTGCGTAATCAGGGATGAATACAGTCAGGAGACTGTGGAATTACCGGGGGATGCGGTTATTGTTGCCACCGGTGGTATGCACGGATTGTTTGGAAATACAACGGGTTCGCTGAGCAATACAGGAGAAGTCACCGCAGAATTGTTCCGGCTTGGTGTTCCTCTGGCAAATGGCGAGATGATCCAGTATCATCCGACAACTGTGAAATGTGGTGGAAAACGCATGCTCATCAGCGAGGCGGCCAGAGGGGAAGGTGGCAGGTTGTTTGCCATGAAAGATGGAAAACAATGGTATTTCATGGAGGAAAAATACCCGGAGCTTGGAAATCTGATGCCACGAGATATTACCGCCAGAGAGATATGGAAGGTCAGCCATGAATCAGAGGTATTTCTTGACATGACGGAAATATCGGACGAGATTATTTCAAATAAGCTATCTGGTCTGGCAGACGATTGTATGACCTATCTGCATAAAGATATACGAAAGGAACCGGTGTCTGTTTTACCGGGAATTCACTATTTTATGGGAGGCATTCTGGTGGATGAGCAGCACAGAACGCCGATTCAGAATCTTTACGCTGCCGGAGAATGCTGTGCCCAATATCATGGTGCCAACCGTCTTGGTGGAAATTCTCTGTTAGGAGCGTTATACGGAGGACGTGTTGCGGCAAAATCAGCATGCGAACAGGCAGATGTAGTAGATCTATCTTGTGCGACACAGATAGATTTTCCACCAGCGTCCCAAATTTCAGAAATAAAGCAATTAAACAAAGTGATGCAGGAGACTATGGGCGTTGTCAGAAATGAGAATACGTTGTTAAATGGGATTCAAACGGTACAAGCGCTGACAGGAAATCTTCCATTGCTTGGCATGGCAGTTCTAAAGAGTGCTCTTGCAAGAAAAGAAAGCCGTGGTGCACACTGGCGGGAGGATTATCCGAAGAGCAATGATGATGATTACCTTAAAACAACGGTAGCCAGATTTGATGGAAAGCAGATACAGATTTCCTTTGTACCTGTTCCAGAAAGGCGGTGATTCACTTGGTATATAAAATAAGAATCAGGCGGCAGGAGAGTCAGAAAGCAGACAGTTATTGGCAGGAATTTGAGTTTGACGGAAGCAGAAACAGCTCTGTTGCTACTGTTCTAAAGGAATTGAACAGTAGAACCCCTTTGAAAGATAACTCAGGGAATATAGTTACTCCCATCAGCTGGGAATGTAGCTGTATGGTGCGAAAATGTGGGGCTTGCGCCATGCTGATTAACGAACGTCCGAGGCTGGCATGCTCTACATTTCTACATACGTTAAAAGGTTCTACAATTACCTTGGAACCTTTAAGCAAATTTCCGCTTGTAAGAGATTTGATCGTTGACCGGTCAAATCTGTTTGAAAATTTGAAAAAACTGAACCTTTGGCTTGAAAGTGAAGCTTATATGAGTTCGTGGACACATGAACCGAGATACCAGTCGGCACGCTGTCTGATGTGTGGCTGCTGCCTTGAAGTGTGTCCTAACTTCTCTGCAAATGGGACTTTTGCAGGCGCTGTTGCTGCAGTCAACGCATTTCGGATTCTGAATGAAGAACAGGAAAGCACTCATTTGAATGAGATTTCTGCTGAATATAAGAAGAAATATTTTGAGGGATGCGGGAAGTCGTTATCTTGTCATGATATTTGTCCGATTGGTCTGCCTGTGGAAGAACTGCTTGTAAGGTCGAATGCAGCGGCTGTTTGGGGCAAATAAAATGGATGATAAAAGCTATAATGAATGTATGAAGGGGCTGTTGCACAAGGA
>CALIEL010000020.1 GCA_938022235.1 Oribacterium parvum | reverse complement strand
GGCGGGAGCAGCTCCCTCTGCGGGTGCAGCACCTTCCTGGGGAGCAGCATTGCCTCCTGCTTCTTCAGCCTTAATATTCTCCGGCACACCATCCGTAACGATGGTTTTGTCCGCATTGGCTCCGCTGTAGTACTCCTCGAAGTACTCATTAATATTACGGATTTCTGCGCCTTCGTCAATAAGCAAAATTTCCACTCTTCGATTCTTGGCTCTTCCCTCCGATGTAGCGTTATCCGCTATAGGGTGGAACTGTCCGTAACCGATGCTGACCAGCTTATCCGGGGAGATGATTCCTCTTCCCTGAATGAAGAGACAAACCTCCGCTGCACGCATAACCGACAAGATTCTATCGTTTCTCGGGTTATTGGCTCTTTCCGGATCTGCCTGGGCGGTATGACCCATAACATTAACCTGAGACAGCTTGTTTGCATCTGGTGCTATAGTATCACAAAATATGGATAAAGTCTCCTGTCCTTGTGGAGTAATTACCGAGCTGTCTCCGGCAAAAAATGCCTTATCTTTAAATACCACAAAGGTGTAATCTTGTCCACGGGAAACTTCAACGCCGTCAATACCTGCCCCATTCAAAGCCTGGGCAATCTGTAGATACAATTCATTAATATTGTTTGGATCTACCGTATTTTCCGGGGCTCCGCTGTCTCCTATTTCTCCGGCAGGCTCATCCTTATCGGTGGCCTGACCGTTAATAATAATCTGCTCCGCCGACTTATCTCCCGGGCGTCCGTTGGGGAAAATGGAACGTACAAACACATCCCACTTTGCCGAGTCGATACTGGACATGGAGTAAAGAAGCACGAAGAAGGTCATTAAGAGGGTAACCAGGTCCCCGTAGGTGTCCATCCAGGATCCACCTTCGTCTCCTCCACCTCGTTTCTTCATTACTTGTCTCCTCCTCCGGCATCTCCGCCTGCCGCTCCGGCCTTAGCCAAAAGCTTCTTCTGCTGCTTCTGGGCAAGGGAAGCCAAAAGTCTTTCCCGGATAACCTTGGGGTTATCTCCGGACTGAATGGCGATAACACCTTCGATA
>CALIEL010000019.1 GCA_938022235.1 Oribacterium parvum | reverse complement strand
TTTAATAGGAGTGAGAGACTTGCTGAAAATCTTTATTTTAGAGGATGAAAGAATACAACAATCCCGCATTGAAAAGGTGATAAAGGAGCTGATTAGTAGGAAGAGCTTGTCTTGTAAGGCGCCGGAAATCTTTGGAAATGCCGGGCAGCTTCTTAATGCGATTACGGAAAGAGGCTCTCATCAGCTTTTCTTTTTGGATATTGAGATTAGAGGAGAGGAAAAGAAGGGGCTGGATATTGCGAAAGAAATTCGAAGCAGAGATCCCAATGCCACTATTGTATTTGTGACAACCCATTCGGAATTTATGCCGATTACCTTTCGCTATAAGGTTTCGGCACTGGACTTTATTGACAAAGCTTTGGATGAGGAACATTTTTCCGAGCGTGTGGAGTCGGCTATTGAGTACACGTTGGAAAAACTTGGCGCTACTGTATCGGAGGATTCTTTCAGTTTTGAAACGGCCATGGCCAGAGTGCAGGTTCCTTTTCATAAAATTTTGTATTTTGAATCTTCGCCTACCGTTCATAAGGTGATTTTACATACCAAAGAGGAAAGAATCGAGTTCTATGCAGGGCTTTCCGACTTGGAAAAGGCGGATCCCAGACTTTACCAATGCCACCGCTCCTTTGTGGTCAATCCGGAAAATATTGTGAAGATTGATAAGGAGGAGAAAATGGCGATATTCGAGAATCAGGAGAGCTGTCTGATTTCCCGTATGAAGTATAGAGGACTTTTGGAACGGATGAAGTCGATGAAGCAGTAAAATATTTTCAGAGAGGAGAATGTATGGAATCTATGATGAATCTGACAATTGAATATGTGAAAATCGTCAACGTGATGTTGTTCTATCGTCAGATTAGCGATGAAAATATGCCTCTCTGGTCTTTTCTTCTTGTTCCGGTTCTTTTTGAGCTACTGTTTTTCTTTTTTCCGCCTCTTGCTTTCTTCGGGTATTTTGTGAGCTTCGTGCTGTACAGCTTCTATCGAAATCGGGAGAAAGACGGAGGACTGAAGCTGTTTTACGGTCTTTATCCGATTGTTTTAGAAAGCCTGCTGGGAAGGATGCTGGCCTTCTATGTCTTTCCGTTCTTCGGCATTTCCGTTTACAATGAGGCGAGCATCGGCGGATATGATCTTCTGATTGAACTTCTGGTTTTCCCCCTCTATCTTGTCCTTATAAAATCCCTGAAAATCAATTTTCAGGAGCTGAAGGCAGGCTTTGCGCGCGGTTTTTTTCGCCGCTTTTTACTGCCAATCAATCTCTCGATGATGGTTTACACTGTTTTGATTACAGCCTTTTTGGTACTGCGTGACCACTTTTCTTGGGCGGACAGCTTTCGGGGACAGCTGAATAATCTCTATATCATTATCTTTTTCGTGGTGCTTTTATATATCAATGCCGTTTCCAAGGAAAGGCTGGAAGCGGAAGTTCTAGAGCAAAAGGATAGTGAGTTAAAGGCGCTTTCCGAATACAGTCATCATGTGGAGGAGTTATACGGAGAAATTCGCAGTTTTCGCCATGACTATATGAATATCTTAACCAGCTTGAAGCTGGGAATTGAGCGGAAAGACTTTGACAGCATTCAAAACATTTACAATACGGTTCTAAAAGATAGCGGAAAGCCCTTTTATAGCAGTAAATTTGACCTTGCAAAATTAAGTCGGATTGAAAATGATGCGGTAAAAAGTGTCTTATCCGCGAAGCTCCTGGAGGCCCAGAGTAAGGGAATAGAAACTTCTGTGGAGATAGAAGAAGAGATTTATGATTTTCAAATCGAGCTGCTGGATTTTATCAAGATTCTTTCCATTCTCTGTGACAATGCCATAGAGGGATGTCTTACTGCCGAAGATCCGAAAATCGCCATCGCCTTGATTCGTGAGGAGAGAACCCTTATTTTGGTGGTGGAAAACAGCACAAAGGCGGAAAAACTGGAGCTCTCTCCTATTTTCGAGAAGGGGTATTCCTCTAAGGG
>CALIEL010000018.1 GCA_938022235.1 Oribacterium parvum | reverse complement strand
CCCAGCATAAAAATGCCGATCATAGATACCGGTACACGAACAATACCATGCTGGTCTGCAACAGTTATAGAAGAATCTTGACGATGAATTTTAGCATGCTCTACATAAATAAAACTGACACGATCTCCAATTCTGGGAAGTTCATTTAACTCTACTTTCTTTACATATGCATCACTATTCTTATTCATATTTTTATACCGGTATCACAGTTAATAAACCACAACCATAAGCCTTTTTCTTTCCAATACCATCACATAATGCCTTTCTAAATTTCTCAGCATCAATAACGGTTAGAATTCCTTCATAGATTACTTGAGAAATGGGTGTGTCCTTCATTCCTTTCTTTTTCAGCGTTTCAAACTTTCTTTCCTTAATCACAAAGTCTGCTGAATTCAAAGAAAATCCATTTTTTTCTGCCCTATCTAAGAGAAACCGACTCTGGTTTTCAATGGTGAGGAGGGGGACAGGCTTTCCGCGTTTCTCTCCTTCGATAGGCTTCGCTACAACCGGGTTTAAAGTGGTACGAAAACGGTACTTTTTCCCTTCTTGAATACTCGCCAAAAAAGAATCGTAGGATTTTGTTTCCCCACTACCATCCACACCATATTTTTCTAAAGCCTTCAAGGAAGGCTTTTCTTCACTTAGAATAAGCAAATATTGTCTTCCCTGGATGCTATCAATTCTCCATAGTTTTCTTGAGCGTTCCAACATGGAAATTTGTCCTACAAAAGAATCTTCCACCCAGCTATGGTATGCCCCCAAATGGGTCAAGTCTCGGATTTTTCTCCGGTTCTCTCTATCTATTTCCACTCTTGAAAGATACATTATGCCCCCTCCAATGTTGAAAAAATGTCATGTTCTATCTCTTCCCCTCCTAAATCTTGTTCTATTCCGCTTAAAACTTCAATAAAAATACAAGCTTCCTGCCTAAAGGCAAACTGTCTTCCCTTCTGCGAAAAAGAAATAGGAATATCCCTTCTGAGTTTCGACCTGGAAATTTTTTCATCTTTTAATATCTCTTCGTCTGCATAGACTTCCAGAGATATTTTCTCTCCAATGCCTTGTTTTCCCTTCTTTTTTTTATACCAAGGAGCAGCCTGCCAAGACAAGTTTCTAAGGCTATCCAGAATATCTTCTGCACTTTCTCCTAAGAAAAAATCTACTGGAATAGGCAGGGATCGTCTCCCCATAAAAGGCTGAAAATAAGGGGATTTGATGGCTTTTGTAAGAGTATCTATCAATTCGTCCATACCGGAAAGAGCAACAACAAACAGAGCATCCTCCAAGTAATAACGGTTTGTTACGTATGTTTTGGACTCAACGCCCTTTTCATTATAGGATCTGGCAATATGGTAATCTCTTAATAAAGTCCCATCCTGGTCTATCCGTACTGCAAATTGCAGTTTGGATAGCTCTCCTAGATTCTCTGCCTCATCTCGTCTATAGCCTAAACAAGCTGCCAATAGCCCTATCACTGCGCTTTTAGACGGATAGTATTCGGTATAACGAGTCTCAAAATGAGAAGATGTTCCATAGGATTGAAGGGGGCCTGCAAATTTCAGCAAAATAGTCTTCATCCTCTCCTCCTTATAAACGATTATGTAGTTCTTCTCCTAAATCATTTAACAAATCAGACAAGCTAAGTTCCTCTTTCGCTCCCTCTAAGGAATGCCCCTCAGATAAGTTTAGGTAAAAAGAAATTTCCGGTTTTTCTACAAATCGTTGCACGTTCTTATGCTCTTTAAACATAGCTTCTATAGACTCATCTACATAGCCTTCCTGCGATAATTTTGTTTTAATCGCTGTCTCAAAAGCGCTAACAAAACTTACGGGGCGATCTTTCCTTAAGGATACCACAACGGAAGAGGGCACCGTCTGGTTTGCAAAGCTATTAATCTTTCCTGTAGGAAGAGAATTTAAGAAGGCTTCCACAAATAGCTTTGTTGCTTCAATGGTTTGACTTTTGTTTTCATTTAATTGGTGATAAAACTCATGCAATGCCACATTTCCATATCGGTATAAGGTTGAAGAATTGTATTCTATAGTACCTAACATTCCTGCCCCGGACTGATCCTCTTTTGACAAATCGTCTAAAGCTGTATAAAAATCAAACTCAGATTGTACTCCATGGGTAGAAATAGCATGGGCAATTTGAGCAGAAGCATCTTCATTTAAGCTTGCATCATCTGCTACCATTCGACCAAACAAGGCAATATCAACAGCGATATTACTATTTAAGATCTCCTGAAGTGCTTTCTTGTCTAAATTGTCCTTAGTGGCTTCTTTTGCCAAATTATCAGCCTGTTCTTTCCCTAAGAAAAATAAAGCTTTTACTCTGTTATCTTTCGTTGTGGAAATTCCTGCTGCATTAAAGGCCTTTACAGATTTATTGACTGCATCCTCCATGGAAAGTTCCGGCTTGAGTTCTCTGATTTTTTCTGCAAGAAAATTTACTACATCCAAGCTACGAACTCCCACATTGGATAGATTTCCGTTTTCCTTAAAGTAATCTCGCATTGCTTTCTTCCAAGACTGTGAACTAACTCTTG
>CALIEL010000017.1 GCA_938022235.1 Oribacterium parvum | reverse complement strand
ACTTACGATTTCCTCCAGGCTCTTGCCTTCTTTTCTGGCCTGCTCAGCTACCGCTTCCTTCTCTTTCGTGCTTTGCACACCCTTGGAAAGGTCGAATAATGGCTCACCCTTCTCATTGGCGCACTTTCCGCCCTCCTGTACAAAGAAGCCGTCCGGTGTCTTTTCATTATGATACATTCTTCCGGAATCTCCGGCAAAGTAATAGCAGTAGCCGTCAACCCACTGCCATCCTGTTGCCATATTTCCTAAAGAATCCGCCTTGGTGTCCAGGAAGAACCATTTTCCGTCCTTCTCCATCCATCCGCTTTTTAAATTCTTGCTCTGGGGATCCACAAAATACCACTGTCCCTTGTTTTCCACCCAGCCGGTCTTCTCCTGACCGTTACCGTCCACATACTTCCAGTTGTTTCCATCCTGTTGCCATCTTCCTTCAGAAGCTGTGCCACTTTGCCCCTCCGCAAAGGCCTGTCCGCCGAACAAACCAAGCAGAATGGCTGTAGCCAAGGGGAACAGTACTCTGTCTATTCCTTGTTTCTTCATTTTGCCTCCATTCCGGAAAAAAGAAGGACCTCCCTGACCGACTTTTCTCTATCCCTAAGGGGTAATTCGGGCCCTGCAATATGCTGCAAAGCCTTTAGCCAACGTGACCGTTTTTTAACTACTCCCTTAAATACTCTATACTTCTAAAAAGGTCGAGGCCAATGTTTCGCAAAGCTCTTGTCTTTACAAGAGGAAAATGCTTTGTCTTAAACCGCAAAGCCGGAAAATGCGTAACATTCCTCGACGGAAGACTCTCCTTCGTCTCTAAATCCGAAATCCCTGGAAGAATCCGTCTTTATTATAATCGGCAAGGTTTTTGACAAGATAAGCGTTTGATTTAATTTTTTATCTCTTTTCCTGTTCCGGTACCTATCGAATCGGGCTTTTTCTTTTTGTCTTCCACCTGTGGATTTTCGGTTTGGACCTTTCCTTTATCCGATGTTTCCGATTTGCATTTTTCTTCATCCCTATTTAAAATAAAAAAATCGAAAAAAAGATTTTCCGAAGAAAAGGAGGCAAAATGAATACCGATATCCTGCAATTGCAGTCCGATTATCTGGAGGCTTGTCACGAAAATATCTTAAAACGTTTGACGGAAGAATACAGAAAGCCCTATCCCGGCTATGGAAGCGACAACATTTGCGAAGCTGCTAAGGAAAAAATCCGAAAGGCCTGTCACTGTCCCGGCGCTCAGGTGGAATTTCTGATGGGCGGCACCCAGACCAATGCTACGGTGATTGACTCCTTCCTCCCTTCCTACCAAGGTATACTCTGTGCGGACAGCGGACATATTGCGGTGCACGAAGCCGGAGCCATTGAGCTGACTAGACACAAGGTGCTCCCCCTAAAGGGAAAAGACGGAAAGCTCTCTCCGAAAGCGCTGGAAGCCTTTCTTTCCGACTTTGCCTTGGACGAAAATAAAGCCCACACCGTTCAGCCCGGCATGGTTTACCTTTCTCAGCCCACGGAATACGGCAGTCTGTACAGCAAGGCAGAGCTTACTGCCATTTCCGAGCTTTGTAAAAAGCATCAGCTGTTGCTTTTTGTAGACGGTGCCCGGCTGGCCTATGCCCTTGCCGCCCCGGAAAATGACATTAAGCTTCCGGATCTGGCTAAGCTATGCGATGTCTTCTATATCGGGGGCACCAAATGCGGCGCCATGTTCGGAGAGTCGGTGGTGATTCCGGATTCCACCCGACTTCCTCATTTCTTCACCTCCATCAAACAGCATGGTGCCCTCATTGCCAAGGGTTGGCTCCTGGGCCTACAGTTTGATGAGCTCTTTAAGGATGAGCTCTACCTCCATATCGGCAAAAAGGCAAATGCCTACGCCCGGGAAATCAAGGCAGCCTTAAAGGATGCGGGGCTCCCCCTCTTCGGAGACTATCCCACCAATCAGGTCTTCTTTGTCATTTCCCACGAAAAAATGGAACAATTAAAAAAGCAGGCCCAGTACGCCTACATGGAACGATACGATGAAAACTCCAGTGTAATTCGATTTTGTACCAGCTGGTCCACAAGAGAAGAGGACGTGAAGAAGTGCTGTGAGATAATTAGGGGGCTGTAAGCCCCCTTTTATTTATAACAAATATCACCGACGAAGTATTTATCTTATATTCCTAATGCCTCTAACCATTCCTTTTCTTTAAATCCCACCAAGGCCTTCTCTCCAAAAAGGAATATAGGTCTCTTTACCAGCATGCCGTCTGTAGCCAGCAGTGCTTCCTGCTCTTCCTCGGACATATTGGGGAGCTTGTCCTTTAATTCCATGGACTTGTACAGCTGTCCGCTGGTGTTAAAGAAACGCTTTAAGGGAAGACCGGATCGCTCCTTCATCTCATGGATTTCCTTGGCGCTGGGGTTTTGCTCCTTAATCGGGCGCTTTTCAAAAGGCACATTGTGAGCCTTTAAAAAATCCTCCGCTTTTTTGCAGGTGCTGCAACGGTCATAGCAAATAAATGTATTCATGGGTTTTTCCTTTCTGTTCATAAGCTATCTATATCTTCAAAATACCAACATATCCTTCTCCTATCCTATGCCTTTATTTATAGCAAAAAGGAAGGGGAATGAACATCCCCTTCCTTCACTTTATAAAGCTGCTTATATTCTCTTTACCAAAACTTCCAATCCGTATTCTTTATTTCCGGAAAATCTTTTTACCCCTGCTCTTTTAAAAGCTTGCCCAGGTACTCAGCCAAATGCCCATGGGCGTAGATATTGGCATTCTTCTCCGCAGTAGGGTTATAGTTGGTGTTGGTATTTACGTCATAAACATAAATCTCTCCGCTTACCGACTGTACCCACTCAATCGCCGCAACGTCAATACCGCTGTGCTGCAAAAATTTTGTGTAGGCCTGCTCTCTTTCCTTCTCCAAAGGTTCTGTAATTTGGAACTTTTCGGAGCTTTCCAGTTCTTCCTTCTTCTTTCCGATCTGGCAACCGTCTGCCGGGCAGAGCTGGAAGCCGTCGGAGGAGTCAATGGATACGGTATATAAGAACTTCTGTCCGATAAACTCGGAACGGAGAATTCTGCCGTCTGCGGGCTTAATATACTCCTGCAAAAGGGTGATGCCGTCTACGGAAGGCTCAAAGGCCGGGCTGTTGACATAGGCCTCCAGCTCCCCTTCATTTTGGAAAAGCTGTACCCCCAAGCCCTTTCCTGCACGGTTATGCTTGGTAATCAGGGGGTAGATATTTAGCTGTCTTGCGCCTTCCAGAATCTGATCCTGTCCTAAAACCGCCACGGTTTTGGGGTGGGGAATTCCATTTTCCTCTAAGGCAAGATACTGCTTTACCTTACTGATTTCCAGATTAATGGCCCCTAAACCGTTTACCACCTTACGGCCATGTCTTGTGAGCCAGGAAAGGACCTGCTCGGTGTATTCCGGCGCATAGCGGTGTCCTCTGGTGTGGGAGGAGGCAGACATACGGTTGTAGAACACGCCCTCAGGAGGAGCCTCCTGTAAGTTCAGGATGCCCTTGGATAAGTCCCATAACTCATAGGGAATCTTCTTTTCTTCCAGCCACTTTACCAAATGTTGGGTCCACTCCAGATTTTCATGGATTACATATACCTTTTTCTCTGCCATAATATTTCCTTTCCTTAGCCTGCATTGGCAATAAGTTCCTTGCCTGTCACATTTTCCGCCGTTGCCGGCTTTTCTACTTTTTCCGTCTTTTCTTTCTTACTGTCCAATACAGCCACTGCCAAAGCCTGTCCTACCACATTCAAGGCGGTTCTTCCTGCATTTGCAAAGAAGTCCACGGAGAGGATCAAGGCTACACCTTCCACCGGAAGTCCCAGCTGGGGAGCTGCTGCCAGTAAAACTACAATGGCCCCGGAGGGGATTGTTGCCGCGGTCTTTCCGATTAAACTTAAAAGGAGAACCGTAAACAGTAAGGCTTGAGGAGTGAAAGTAATGCCGTAAGCATTTGCCAAAAAGACAGTTGCCAAGGCAAAATACACTGCCGCCCCTTCCAGATTAAAGGAGTATCCGAGAGGTACCACGAAATCCGTAACCGCCTCGTCATAACCTTCCTTCTTCAAGCGCTTCAAAAGTGGGGGTAAAACCACGCTGGAGCCGCCGGACACGAAGGCCAGGGTCACCAAATCTCCGATACTCTTGAAAAGCTTTACATAGTTTACCTTATATAGAATAGCAATAACGGGGAAGATTACAAGTGCCAAAACGCCATAGCCAAGGTACATTCCCAGAACAAACTGTCCAAGTCCCAAAAGCTTGTCCACTCCGGTCGTTGCCACGTCCTTGGCAATAAAGCCGAAGACACCCACAGGAGAGAGTAAAATCACTGCGTCTAAAATCTTGTAAATGGCGGCAATCCAAATCTTTGTGCCGGAAAGGAAGGCCTCCTTCTTCTCCTGCTCCAGCTGACCTACGCCATAGCCTAAGAAAATGGCAAAAATCAGAATCGGAAGTAATGCGCCGTCGGTAAGTGCCTTGAAAAGATTGGAAGGAATGAAGTTTAAGAAAAACTCATCAATCTTTACCCCGGTGGCGATTCCTTCCAAGCTTGCACCTTCCTGTCCGATATTTACTCCCTGACCAAAGCCTAAGTAATAGGAAGCAAAGACAAAAAGGGCGGTAATTCCTGTAGTTACGGCAAAGAAATACAGGAAGGTCTTTCCCAGGAGCTTCTGAAAATGATTCTTTCCCAACACCTCTGCCACAGCCACCACTACAAGGGGAAGCACCAAAGGAATAATCAGCATACTAATAAGCCGGATAAAAGCCTGTCCCAGAAACTGGTAAAAGCTTGCAAATTGGGGAAGGAAAAATCCTGCTGCCCCTCCTAAAAACAATGCTATCAATAATTGTAAGCCCAAGGCTATTTTTTTCTTCTTTACGTTACCCATAATTCTCTTCTCCTTCTTCTCCCATAAAAGCTTTTTACCACTAAAAGCTTCTTTCTACTTTCTATACTTATGATTTCTGCCCTGCTATATATTCCTATAAACCTACTGAATAACTAGGACTTCTGTACTATAGCATAAAAGATTTTCCTCCGCAAATTTTTATTTTAAATGCTCAGTTATAAATCTTGTCTATACCGGGTTTTTACAATTTCTTCAATTTTTTTGCATTTGATGTGCTATTTTAGTGAAATTTTGCTATAATCTAGGTAGTTATGCCAAACACATTATTCTTTGGAGCAAGGAAGCAGGAAGCTCCCTTCTCCCTCTATAGAAAGGAGACACAAATGGATCAAGGCAAGTTAGAGCGGATTTTAAAGAAGATGGAGGAGCGGAATCTTTCTCAGATGATTATTACCGACCCACCCGCCATTTTCTATTTAACCGGAAAGTGGATTCATCCCGGCGAAAGAATGTTGGCATTGTATATCAACACAAAGGGTGACAAGCATCTGTTCGTAAACCGTATGCTTCCCCAGGAGAGAGACTTAGGTGTTGAAATTACTTATTTTGACGATACGGAAGATCCTGTAGCAATTCTTTCCGAGTTCATCGAAAAGGATAAGCCCATGGGTATCGACAAGACCTGGCCGGCACGTTTCCTCCTTCGTTTGCAGGAGTTAAAGGCAGGTTCCTCCTTTGTAAACGGTTCCGTAATCGTGGATAAGGTTCGCCAGATTAAGGACAAGCATGAGCAGGAGCTGATGATTCAGTCCTCCTTGGTAAATGATAAGGTTATGGAAGAGTTGGTGCCTTATGTGGTAAAGGGCTTAACAGAGAAGGAATTAAATGCCGTAACCAGAGACCTGTACAAGAAGCACGGCTGTTCCGGCGTTTCCTTTGATCCCATTACCGCTTACGGACACGGTGCCGCAGATCCTCACCACGTTACCGACGACACTAAGGGAAAGAAGGGAGATTGCGTTATCCTGGATATCGGCGGTGTCTTAAATGACTATATCTCCGACATGACCAGAACTGTCTTCATTGGGGAAGTCAGCGAAAGACACAAGGAGATTTATCAGATTGTTCGAGATGCGAACCTTCGCGGAATCGCCATGGCAAAGCCCGGCAACAGAATGCGGGATGTGGATTTGGCTTGCCGAAACTATATCGAGGAGAAGGGCTATGGTAAGTACTTCACTCATAGAACCGGACATTCCGCAGGTATCGAGGATCACGAGGTGGGAGATGTTTCCTCCGTTAATGAAGAGATTATCGAGGTTGGACAGTGCTTTTCTGTAGAGCCCGGTATCTATATTCCTGAGGAAAATATCGGCGTACGTGTAGAAGACCTGGTAATCATCACCGAGGACGGATGCCATGTATTGAACCACTACACCAAGGATCTTTTGATTGTAAAGGAAGACGGAAGTATCGTTAAGGGAGAATAAAATAGCTTTTCTCTTATCGAATTCGATGTTTTCTCATTAGAAGATTTGTAAAATTCCCCAAAGGATTGTAATTCTCCTTTGGGGGATCTTTAGTATTAAGCAACTTCCGCTTCATAGTATTTCCCGTTAAATAATTAACATCCCTTGGAAAATATGGTATGATAAAAGAAATATAATTTAAGAAAACCAGCGGCTCAGCCGGTGGAAACGGAGGACATTATGGCACAGATTCAAGAAGGGCGCATGCCTTATTTAGGCTATGAAACGTATTATCGTATTGTTGGAGAGAATAAGGGCAATAAAAAGCCTCTTCTTCTGCTCCACGGGGGACCCGGTTCCACCCATAACTATTTCGAGGTTTTGGATGACCTTGCTGATAAGGACGGACGTCAGCTGATTATGTATGACCAGCTGGGCTGTGGAAACTCTTACCTGGACGGACATCCGGAGCTTTGGACTAAGGAGACCTGGCTTAACGAATTAATCGCCCTGAGAAAACATTTAGGATTGGATGAAGTACATATCTTAGGACAGTCCTGGGGCGGTATGCTGGCGATCATTTATGAGTGTGAATGTAAGCCCGAGGGAGTTGCCAGCTATATTCTTTCCAGCACCCTTCCCTACAATGCCATCTGGGAAAGTGAGCAGAAAAGAAGAGTAGGCTATCTTCCCAAGGAGATGCAGGAGGCTATCGCCAAGGCGGAAAAGACCGGGAACTACAGTGATCCGGACTATGATGTAGCCATCACGGAGTTTATGACCAGATATTGTGCCGGTCCCTTTGGCCCGGATGCGGCGGAGTGCCTGACAAGAAAGAAAAAAGCAGGAACCGAAGCCTATGTGGCAGGATGGGGTCCAAATGAATTTACTCCCACCGGTTCTCTCCGGAATTATAATTACATGGATCAGTTGAAGGATTTTTCCAAGCCAACTCTAATCTGTAACGGTGCTGAAGACCTTTGCTCTCCCTATATTGCGAAGACCATGTTTGATGCTATCCCCAATGCCAAGTGGGAGCTTTTCCGTTATTCTCGGCACATGTGCTTTGTAGATGAAGAGGAGCTTTACAAGAAGGTATTGATGGAGTGGCTGAATCAAAACGACTAAAGTAAAGAAGGGCTGTAAAAATCAAAAAATTTTCTACGCAATATAGGAAGGAAAGGGGAGGGCTTAAAGCCCTCCCCTTCTTAAATATTTTCTTAAATGCTTTTTATCCATTAATTCTTTTTTCTATGCTGCTTCTGTCTGATCATTGGTAATCAAGCTGTTCAGCTTTCTGTCCATAATCCAAAGAACAGCTGCAAGGATAATCAAAAGCGCTGCAATACCGAAGCTTGCTGTTGCAAATGGCATCTTGGAAATAATGTTATACAAGGTTCCGTAGGAAAGTCCTGCAATAAAGATGGCAAAAGTCCATACCGCCATCATTTTGGAGAGGAGCTTTCCGGGAGCAAACTTGGAAATAAAGGAATTTCCTAATGGAGAGAAGGTCATCTCGCCAAGAGATAAGAAGAATCCGAATACTACAACCCAAAGTAAGCTTGCAGGTCTTCCGGCTCTGGTAATCTCTGCCAATGCGGAAACTACGAAAGCAAGTCCTAAAATTCCCATACCTAATGCAGTATGCTTAAAGATACTGAGTCCACCGCCGGGGCGCTTTGCGTCTCTAGCCCAAAGGAGTCCTAAAGCAGGTCCTAACAGAATACAAAGAAGTGCATTCTCGGAGTCAAAGAAGGATGTGGGAATCGTGAATCCGAAAAGCTTCCAGTTCATGTTGATAAATTCCTTGGCATCGTTCATTGCTCCCCAGTGATCATAAACAGGAAGATATGCCAAATACCAGAAAATCCAGAAAACGGAGGAGAAGAGGGAAACGGCGATAATAGCCAGAACTCTTTGCTTCTCAATCTGTGTGAGAGGTCTGCTTGGCTCAGCTGTCTTAATGGTCTCTTTGGATGCCGCTACTTCTGCACTATCCTTAAAGGGCTTTGCTCCTGCTTCTCCCAAGGGTCCCCAACCTAAGAAGAACATTACCGCATTTACCAACATAACGATAGAGCAAACCAGGAAACAGATTCTATAGCCTCTTACTCCTGCAATCAGTCCCACGCTGGTGGTTCCGATGAAGGAACCTAAGTTTACCATGGAATACTGGGTAGAAAAGGCCATATCCAAATCCTTAGGATCGGAGAATAACTTTCCGGTGATGGAGTTGGTCTGGGGCTTAAAGAGTCCGGTTCCGATAGAAGCCAGAGCAATCATGATAGCAACATCGGTAAGACTGGATGATCTAAAGCCGAAGAAGTATCCTACGCTGATCAAAGCCATACCGATAGGAACCAGATACTTGGCACCCACAAAATAATCGGATAAATAGGAACCGAACAAAGGCGCTAAATAGGTGAATGCTACGAAGAAAGATTGGTAAGTAGCACCATTTTCCTTCGCTACTCCTAAACCGCCGTCGACTACACTGGCGATTAAAAAATTTACAATGAGCCACTTTACGGAGTAAAAGCTAAAGCGCTCCAGGGTGAAGGCAAAGTTACAAATCCAGAACCCTAGCCCTCCCTTTCTTTTTACTGTGCTGTCCATAAACACTCCTCTCCTTAAGGTTAAACCCTTATCCCTGCCTTTTCTCCTTATGCCACTCTTTCTTCGGGGAAAGAAAGAATTTTTAGGGGAAAATGCAGGCAAGCAAAAATAAATTCTTAAGGGGAATTATAGCACTTGTACGCTTTTTCTTCAATATTCTGTAAATATTTATACATTTTGTCTTTAAATGAAATTATCTATCGCAAGGGACTTTTTAAGCTATTCGTCAAGCTATCTTTGCATCTTTTCAAACTCTCTATTCATCAGCTTATCCCTTAATCTTCCTTTAGCTGAAATTTTTCCATAAGCTCATTTAAGGTATGAGCCTGTCCGGTTAACTCTTCGGAAGCTGCCGCACTTTCTTCCGCTGTAGCGGAGTTGTTTTGTACCACGGAGGAAATCTGGTCGATTCCCACACTCACCTGCTTTACGCCCTTGGCCTGCTCCTCAGATGCCAGAGAAATGTTGCTGATCATGCTGTTAATCTTCTTACTTTGTTCAGAAACCACCACTAAAGACTGGGCAGTTTCCTCGGAAAGCTTTGCGCCCTTTCCAATAGCATCAATAGCTTCTTCGATCAAGCTGCTGGTATTTTGGGCAGCCTTGGCAGACTTTTGAGCCAGGTTTCCTACCTCATCCGCCACAACCGCAAAGCCCTTTCCTGCCGCTCCGGCACGGGCTGCTTCAATGGATGCATTTAAGGAGAGGATATTGGTTTGGAAAGCAATATCGTCAATGGTCTTGATAATCTTATTGATTTCCTGAGATTTCTCCGTAATATCCTGCATGGCTCTGGACATCTCATCCATCTTATTGGTGCTGACATTTACAGCCTTCTCCGCATCATTGCTTAATTTTGCCACTTCCTCGGTAATCTTTACCGTACTGTCAATCTTGTGGGAAATATCATCCATGGTAGCAGAGAGTTCTTCGATGGAAGAAGCCTGTTCCGTAGACCCTTCGGAAAGAGACTGGGCGGCATTACTTACCTGATCCGCCCCTTCCTGTACCTGCTCTGCGGAATTTCTGATTTCCTTCATAGTATTGGACAGGTCTCCCCGAATATCTCTAAGAGACTGTAGGAGGGGCGCATAGGCACCGGCATAATACTCCTGATCCTCCATATCCACCCGGAAATTTCCCTTGGACAGCTCGCTGAGCTTATTTTGCAAATCGGAAATAATCGTCCGGATTCTCTGCATGATTTCTCTCATGCTCTCTGCAAGCTCTCCAATCTCGTCTTTCTTATTGTACTGAATGTCTACATCGAAATTTCCCTTGGCCACTTCCACTCCGGAAGAAGAAATTTTCTTTAAAGGAGCCAATGAGGTACGAATCAGGAAATGGGTAAGGCAAACTAAAATCAATACTCCCAATAAATTGGTCAACATAGCAGTCTTTACCAAAGTCATCAGAGTAGCATTATATTCTGCTTCAGAAAGGCTGACACTTACCCACCAGTCTGTATCTCCTACTTCTAGCGGAGCAAGAAAGCGCTTTACCTTACCATTATCCAAGCTATCAGTAACCACATTAAATGATTTTCCCTCTGCCTTCATGCTTTCCAGAGTATTGTATACATCCTCCGGTAAAGTATCCTTTACGGGTTTTGCAACGGCGTCCGCATCCATAGAATAAGCAACATTACCATCATGATCGGTCAACTCAACTGCCAAAGATGGAAAACGTTCGTCCGATTGCTGCAGAAGTTCGAAAACATCCATTTTCATATCCACAAGAACATAGCCCTTAAATTCCTCTTTAATAACAATAGGGACCATAATGGAAAAAACCCAGTCCTTGGTATAGGCATCCTGATAAATGTTGCTAACGCTAAGCTTTTGTGTTTCTTTTAAATGCTTAAAATCCTCTTCTTCCTGATAGCCTGCAGAATAGGTCTGCACGGTACGAGTCTTGGCATTTTCCTTGCTAAGATAGAGGGAATAGTCATCCACGCCGGGAATAAAGGCACCCTTGTCAAAATAGACTCCTACACCAAATACACTGTCATCACTGTTGACCGCCGCGTAAAGAGAGTCCAACATCGCAGACTCCGCATTATAAAGATTTGCCGGAATGGCAACATTTCTTACCCGAGACTGGAAAGTAGTTGGTCCCATCACCTTGGTGGCAACGGCATTTCCATTCCCATCCACAATACTCCAGATATTGGCGGGCACAGCCCCCACCTCTTCCTGCGTCTCATAAGCCGACATAATGCCTTCTCTAATGGTTTCCGCAACCACCTGATTTTGATAGAGAATATTTTCAATATCGTTAATGGCCATGTGGGTTTTATCTACCATATTGCTGTCAACGGTCTTTTCCATACTGCTCTTACTAATATTAATTAGAATAGAGCCTGTCCCGATAAGCGCTATCGCCGAGCAAAGGCCGATTAGAATCGACATTTTGCTGCTTAAACGCAAGCTTTGGAACAAGCCTCCCTTCTTCGCTTTCGGCTCTTTTTTCTTTTGTTCCACTCCTTTTTTCATTTTCTCTTCTCCTTAAGTGCTAAAACACAGCTGTTCATCTGCTGACTCCTAAGTTTTTCGTCCCAAGCAAAGAAAAGAATAAGAAGTATAGAAAATTCTTATGCGTTTGACTTGATATATAAATTAAATTTTATAGCGATATGCCCAATAGAACCTATCCATTCCTGTTTTTTACTCTTTAAAAAATACAAAAAAGCGGTGGAAGAAAGTCTCCGGTTTTTATCCCGTTTTTCTTTCACCGCTTCTTTCTTATGCATTTTCTACAAACTATCTGCTATCCACTTAGCGCTACTTAAGATAGAGGAATGGTAGCTACTTCGTATCCTTCCGCTTCAATGCGAATCTCCTGCTCTTTATCCACATTGTCTGTAGGAATGGAGAATAAAAGTAAATCTGCTAATTCTTTCTCTCCTTTAGAGTCTCCGAAGCTAAACTTCTCTCCCATCTTCAACAAATCAGCACTGAAAGGTGCCATTTGTCCGTATGTTCTTCCTGCAACGGTCAGAGTCTTGATGCTCTTTAGGTAATTCTGAACAGACTTTCTGTCTCCCTGGAAGGAAAGCTCATAGTATCCCTGAGCCTCTTTCTTCTCAAGCTTATTCATTACAGGTGCAGACTTTGCCTGAGCCTGTGTGTAAGAAAAAACTAGATCTTCATAGCCATCATTCCTTAAAGCAATCTTATGTTCTCCTGCTTCCTTTGGATAATAGCTAAGGTTCAGAGCCACATCCTTTTCTTCCTTTGAAGTGAAGAAAACAGGATTTCCTTTCATTGCTAAATCTTCAAAATATGCCGGGTCAACCTTTTTATAACGGATATTGTCAACTACCACTTCATTAAGATTAAGCAAATATTCTCTTTGGTTATCACTAAGGTTTCTAAAAAGAACCAGCTTTACATTATATTTTCCGGGGTTTACTTTATCAAAAACTTCATGCTTTAGCTCATCAGGCTTCTTAAGCGCTAGCTTTTCATCCTGAAGCTCTTCCTTTGTCGCATTAATATGAAGGGTTACCGGATTATAACCATCTGCCTGAATTTCAATAGTGTTCTCTCCCTCATGGAAGGAGTTTTTGTTAAAGTTAAGAGCATTTAGATATCCTCTCACCTTTTCTTTTCCTCTAAGGTCATGGCAATATGTATTTGCTTCTTTACTTAAATCCGTTTTAGCATCTCCCACTACATATTCAGTCTGATTTACCGTAACCTTGTTAATGCTAAGCAGCAACTCTTGAAGCTCTTGAATCTGCTTTCCCTCATCAAAGGATAAAACAAAGCAGTCTTTAGCTGCATCATAAGATAAGGTATGTGTTCCAGGCCAGTTCTTTAAATTGTTCTCAGGCTGTGCAGGAGTTTCAGGCTGTGCCGGGGTCTCAGGCTGTGCCGGAGTCTCGGGCTGTACCGGAGTCTCAGGCTGTGCCGGGGTCTCAGGC
>CALIEL010000016.1 GCA_938022235.1 Oribacterium parvum | reverse complement strand
CGAGAAGCTTCAGGAGGTTTTGGAAGAGGTTCCAATAGTGCGTAAGGACTTTGGAGATCCGCCACTGGTTACTCCTTCTTCTCAGATCGTAGGAACTCAGGCGGTGATGAATGTTATTACCGGAGAGCGTTATAAGATGGTTCCCAAGGAGTCTTACAAGCTGGTTGCGGGAGAGTTCGGAAGAACCGTTAAGCCTATGGATGAAGAAATGCTGAAGAAGGTCTTAAAGGGAGAGAAGCAGATGACAGATCGCCCCGCAGACCACATTCCGCCACAGCTTGAGCAGTTTAAGGAAGAATGTAAGGAGTGGACACAGCAGCCTGAGGACGTACTGTCTTACGCCTTATTCCCTCAGGTAGCCAAGGACTTCTTCCAGTACAGAGATGCCCAGAAATCCGGCATCGCGTTAAAGAACGCGGATAAAGAAAATAAAGCCTACCCGGTGTAAGATGAGGTAGAAGAAATACAAAACAAATCGAAGAGACTGTAAAAAATCAAAATGATTTTCTAAGCAATATAGGTCTGAAACGGGGCACGCTCTCGCTAGCCTCGCCACATAGCAGTACTAACTTCAAGCTTCGCTTTGCTCGCTTTCAGTAAGTACTGATGGGCTCAGACTACCCCGCATTCAGACCTATATTGCCGAAAATTTCTTCCGATTTTTGCAGCCCTTTTTTGCTTCCTTCTACATTATTTTAGAGTCTATATGCAGAGGAGTATCAGATTTATCACTTCTAGGATAGCTTTTGATAAGGGACAATCTGAGCCCATCGGCTCTTAGCTTTTGTTTTGTAAAAGCTTAGAGCCGTTACGTGGCGAGGTTAGCGAGAGCGTGTCCCGTTCCAAAAGCTATACGGTAGAGGATAAATTCATTCCAGCTATGATCTCTTCATAGCCTCGTTCATTACGTTTCTTTGTCATTTGTCTGAATAATTCCAAGAAGCATTGACGGAAGGAAATAAAAAAATTAAAATGATGCAAGAAAATCTTCATTGAAAATTATTTTTTAATCTTTATAATTTCCGATAGAATAGCAGATGTATAAAGACAGGGATTTTTTCCCTGATGGATCACAAAGAGATGCTTCTTTGAGAACATCATTCTTTGGCGTAAAGGGCAGGGAGAAAAATGAGAAAGACAAGTTGGAGACGTTTTATAAGTTTAGGATTAATCTTGAGCAGTATTTTTGCTACGCAAGCTTTTGCTGCAGAAAAGGATGCCGTAATTAAAGGCAGTATGGTCAATGTAAGGGCTGAAGCCAATAAAAACAGTAAAAAGGTGACGAATCTATATTCCAATACAGCCGTAAAAGTAGGGGATCCGGTACAAAATTCCTCCGGAGAAAGCTGGTATCCGGTTAGCTTCCAGGGGGGAAGCGGATATATCCGTTCCGATTTTGTGAAATTTCCTGTTCAATATCAAAGGGATGAGGCCTTTGAGAATGCCTTGAATCAACAGGGCTTTCCGGAAGCCTATAAGGATGGCTTAAGAGCTCTTCATGCAGAGTTCCCCAACTGGCAGTTTAAGGCTTTACATACCAATTTGGATTGGCAGAGAGTTTTAGACGGTGAAATGGAAGGAACAGGCAGTCTTGTAGACAAGAATGCTATTTCATCCTGGAAGTCCACCGATCAGGGAAAATATGACTGGAATACAGGAACATGGGTAGGATTTGACGGTCCTACCTGGGTTGGTGCCTCCAGACAATTAACCGCGTACTATATGGATCCCAGAAACTTTTTGGATGAGTCCTACATTTTCCAATTCTTACTCCACAGCTATAATCCGGAGGAACAGACGAGAGACGGTTTGGAAGCCATGCTAATGGGCAGCTTTATGGATAGCGGAAGTCAAGCCGGTGGAAATGGGGGAAACAGCGGAGGAGATGCTTCCTCTACCCAGAGTTCAACGGAAACAGTAGTTATTTCCAACGAAGGACCGGGAACAAACTTATCCAATGCGGAGGGAACGGTTATTCCTTCCGAAACCACAGCGGCATCTACAGACAATTCCAATGCAAACAGCGGAACTAATGCAGGCGGTGTGGATTATGTGAGTATCATTATGAAGGCTGCAGAGCAGTCTAAGCAGAATCCCTACGTTCTGGCTTCCATGATTTTACAGGAGCAGGGAAAAGGAACCAGCGGTTCTATTTCCGGAAGTAGCGGACATTATAATTATTTTAATATCGGAGCTTACCAGGACGGAAAGATGGGAGCCATCGAGAGAGGTATCTGGTATGCCAAGCAAAGTGGCAGCTATATGCGTCCCTGGAATACCAGAGAAAAGTCCATTGTGGGCGGAGCGCAGTTCTTTGCGGAAAATTATATGAATGCGGGACAGAATACATTGTACCTGAAGAAGTGGAATGTACAGGGCTCTAACCTGTTTAAGCATCAGTACATGACCAATGTACAAGGCGCTGCAGAGGAAGGAGCCAAGTTATCCTCCGCTTACAGCAAGGATATGAAAAATAAAGCGCTGGTTTTCTCTATACCTGTATATAAGGATATGCCGGGACAGAAAGAGCCGATTCCTACCGGTGATGAGAAGCCCACAAGAAAAGACAGTGGAAGCAGTTCCGGAAATACTTCGGGAAGCGGAAACGGCGCAGCAAACAATGCCGGAAATACAAGCGCTAATGGAAACAGCAGTAGCACAGTAGGGAAGACTGAAAGCGGTGTAGAAGTAGTGGAGATCGGGAAGAGTCCTCTTGGTTAAAAAGTCTTGAAAGAATTCTCTTCTTTCAGTAAAATATAACGGAATATGTCGAGTAAAACTTCGGGTACTGTCAGAGGATGGGAAGACTCGAATCAGAGGAATTTGAGGAAATAATAATGAAATCATTACAATATATACTATATACTTGCCTGCTCAGCCTTCTGTTTTCCATGGCTGTGTTTGCGGCAGACGGACAACTGAGCTTTTCCGATCCGACTGCCAAGGTGGGAGAAGAAATCACGGTGAATATGAAGATTAAAAGTGATACTCCTTTAGCCAGAGTGGATATCACCCTTCGCTACGACAGTAATTCCTTACAGTTTGTCAGCGGAACGAATACTGATGGAGGCGCAGGAACTCTGCGTGTACACGGTACCGGTGATAATTCCGTAGCAAATACCCTGGCCTTTGCTTTGAAATTCAAGGCAGCTTCCGCAGGACAGTCCAGTATTACGGTAGAAAAACAGGAAATATACAGCGGGGATGAAAGTCTTTTAAACCTTACCCATGTGGGAAAGGGCGCTGTAAATATTACTGCGGAAGAAACAAGCAGTGAAAGTGCGGCGGAAACCTCGGCCTCTGCAGAAGAAAGTGAAGAGGCGGAGACCAAGAACGAGGGGGTTAAGCTTACCGCAAAGGACAAGAGCATTACCATTATGAATCCCGGCTCCGATGTAAAGATTCCGGATGGCTTTTGGGAAAGCACCATTGATGTAGACGGTCATCAGGTAAAGGGATGGGTATGGAAGGCTGATACAGAGCATCAGTACATCATTGTTTATGGAATGAACGATGCTGGGGATTTACATTTTTATCGTTATGACTTAAAGGAAAAAACCATTCAGCGGTATTTTCAGGATCCTTTAGAGGCTGAGCAGAAGAAAAATGCGGAAAGCTATCCGACTTTATTGACTCAATATGATACTTTGGTAGGAAAATATAATGTTCAGACCATCTTAAGCATAGTTTTTGCCTTAGTGGCTTTGCTCCTTGCCGCCCTATCCATCTTCCTGTGGCAGACACGTAGCAGATTGAAGAAAGTTATTGCCTTCCAGAAAGAAACCTTGGAGCGAGAGCGAAAGGAAAGCCGACCCAATGTAGAGCGTTTCTCTTTAAAGGAGGAATTTCCCATGAAGGAAAAGGATTTCTCCGAGGAAGAGGAAGAAGAGGGAAGAACCAAGCTGATTGGACGTAGACCCAATGTGCATCATGAGGGTGAAAACGGATCCGATATTGAAGATGCGGATTTAGGAGCCACCAGAGCGATTTCCTTATCTGCGGAAGATAAGAAGCGATTGGCGGATAAAGAGAAGCATAAAAAAGAGGATTCTTTGGAGCATACCAAAGAAGTAGAGCTGGAAATCGAAGAGCTGTAAGAAACTGATTATCATGCAGTATAGCCATAAAAGTAGGATTTATCCTGGAGCTATACTGCATGAATTTTTTTGTCTCTGAAAATATTTCTCATAGGACTCCTTCACAGATTATTCAAAAAGCTTTGCTATCATGATAAAATATTTAGATTCAATCAGAAAATTTTAACTGGACAACACTGCTTTTAGGGACTATAAAAGCAGAAACAGTATTGTATAGAAAAGGATAGGGTGGAGAAGATGAATCAGTTTACGATACAGGCGCAAAGGTCTTTACAACTTGCCATAGAGGTGGCTGAAGAGTGTCATCATCAATATATTGGAACAGAGCATATCCTCTTAGGTCTTGTACGGGAAGGTACAGCCGTTGCAGGGAAGGTTTTAAAGGCAAATGGCGTTACGGAAGAAAAGATTGCGGATATGATTGCCAAGTTTATGGTTAGCGGAGAAAGCGGTGTTTCTCTTGCAGACCCCAGCGGTTATACCCCATCTGCCAAGAGAGTTCTGGAGCAGGCGATGCAGGAAGCCAGAGAGGGACAGTCCCGTCTGGTGGGAACCGAGCATCTTTTGATGGCCATTTTGAAGGATGGAAACTGTGTGGCATCCCGAATTATTTCAACTTTGGGTGTTTCCATGCAGAAGATTTATACCCAGCTGAATTCCGCCATTGGAAGAGACAATCTGGTGGAAGAGAGAAATAATAGAGAGAAGGAAGTACGCTCTGTGCAAACCCCAACTCTGGATCAGTATTCCCGTGATCTTACTGCTCTGGCAAAGGAAGGAAAGCTGGACCCTGTGGTTGGCCGCGGACAGGAAATCATGCGGATGATTCAGATTCTGTCCAGAAGAACCAAGAATAATCCCTGCCTTGTGGGAGAACCGGGGGTAGGAAAGACTGCTGTGGTGGAAGGTCTGGCCAATAAAATTGCGGCAAAGGATGTTCCGGACAGTATTTTGAAAAAGCGTTTATTAACTTTGGACTTATCTGCCATGGTGGCAGGCTCCAAATACCGTGGAGAGTTCGAGGAAAGGATTAAGAAGGTTATTCAAGAGGCAAGAACAGACGGTGAGGTGCTTCTTTTTATTGATGAGATTCATACCATCATCGGAGCGGGAGGTGCTGAGGGAGCACTGGATGCTGCCAATATTTTAAAGCCTGCTTTGGCCAGGGGAGAGCTGCAGATTATCGGTGCAACCACCCTGGAGGAGTATAGAAAGCATATCGAAAAGGATGCGGCATTGGAAAGACGTTTTCAGCCGATTACCATTGAAGAACCAACGGAAGAGGAAAGCATCAAGATTCTGGAAGGTATCAAAGAGCGCTACGAAGAGCATCATCAGGTAGTGATTGAAGAAGAGGCTATTCTAGCGGCGGTAAAGCTTAGTGCCCGCTATATTAACGATCGATATTTGCCGGATAAGGCCATTGATTTAATCGATGAGGCTGCTTCCAAAATTCGCATTTTAAATAGCGGAGAGCCTGCAGCCATCAAGAAACTAAGAGCCCAGATTGCAGAATTTGAAGAGGAAAAGGAAGATTGCATTCGTAGGGAAGATTTTGAAGGGGCTTCTCAGATTAAGAGAAAACAGGAACAGAAGAGAAAGCGTCTGAGCAAGGAACTGGAGCTTTGGAAGAAGGAAAGGGAAGAGAATCGTCTTCATGTTAGGGAGTCGGATATTGCTCAGGTGGTCTCAGACTGGACTAAGATTCCTACCAAGAAGCTGGAAGAAACGGAGACGGAAAGATTGAAGAATCTTGAAAATCTTCTTCACGAAAGAGTGATTGGTCAGAATGAGGCGGTGAAGGCTGTTGCGCAAGCTATCAAGAGAGGACGTGTAGGCTTAAAGGATCCCAAGCGACCCATCGGTTCCTTTATGTTTCTGGGACCCACCGGAGTGGGAAAGACAGAGCTGTCCAAAGCTATTGCGGAGGTGATTTTCGGCTCGGAACAAAACCTTATCCGTGTAGATATGTCGGAGTACATGGAGAAATACAGTGTTTCCAAGATGATCGGGTCTCCTCCCGGATATGTGGGTTATGATGAGGGGGGACAGCTTTCCGAGAAGGTAAGAAGAAATCCCTACTCTGTCATTCTCTTTGATGAGATTGAGAAGGCCCATCCGGATGTGTTGAACATTCTTTTACAGGTATTGGATGACGGCCACATTACCGATTCTCAGGGACGAAAGGTTTCCTTTAAGAATACCATCATTATCATGACCTCCAATGCAGGGGCGGAGCAGATTATCAGCCCGAAAAAGTTAGGCTTTGATACGACTCCCGGACAGCTGGATAAAGATTATCAATATATGAAGAATAAGGTACTGGAAGAGCTGAAGAATCTGTTCAGACCGGAGTTTTTAAATCGTATTGATGAAATCATTGTCTTTAGGCCTATCAGTAAGGAAGATATGTCCAAGATTTTGGATATCCTTTTGTCCCAGCTGTATAAGAGGGCAAAGGGCGAACTGGATCTTGGCTTACGTCTGGATAAGGGAGCGAAGGACTTCCTGGTGGAAAAGGGCTATGATCCCAAGTTTGGTGCAAGACCCTTAAAGAGAACCATCCAAACCCAGGTGGAGGACTTACTCTCTGAAGCCATTTTAGAGGGAGAGATTCCTCAGGGCTCTTTGGTTACCGTGAAAATGGACAGAACCGGAGAGAAATTAAAGACCAGCATTAGAAAAAGGAAGGAAGAATGCCAAAAAGTTTAAATCTTTTTTTCTGTAAGGAATGTGGTTATGAGACCATCAAATGGTTGGGACAGTGTCCTTCCTGTAAGGCCTGGAACTCCATGGTGGAGGCTCCAAAAGAAAGTAAAAAAAGACCGGGGGGAGCAGGAACTATGCTTCCCCTGAAGAAGGCAGAGGCGAAAAAGCTGGAGGATATCCCCTTAGATAAGGAAGATCGTATTTCCACCGGCTTCGGAGAGCTGGATAGAGTATTGGGAGGTGGCCTGGTGGCCGGC
The DNA here is from genome assembly GCA_938022235.1 of Oribacterium parvum. Taxonomy (GTDB): domain Bacteria; phylum Bacillota; class Clostridia; order Lachnospirales; family Lachnospiraceae; genus Oribacterium; species Oribacterium parvum_A. The sequence continues at coordinate 5,733 of CALIEL010000016.1, read as the reverse complement.
TCCCTCGTTTTATTAGGAGGAGATCCGGGAATCGGAAAATCCACCATTTTCCTCGCCGTAAGCCTGCACCTGGCTTCCAAGGGAGGAAAGAAAGTTCTCTATGTCTCCGGTGAGGAATCCCTAAAGCAGATCAAGCTTAGAGCCAATCGCATGGGAGAAGTGGAAGGGGAACTTTATTTTCTGTCCGAAAGTAATTTAAATCAACTCTTAGAAGTGGTAGAGGAAAGAGAGATTGATTTTTTGGTGATTGACTCTATCCAAACCATGTTCTTGGAAGAGGTGACAGCCTCTCCCGGTTCCGTCAGTCAGGTGCGAGAATGTACCTCCTTCTTGCTTCGTCTTGCCAAGGAGCGAGGCATTACCATTGCTGTGATAGGTCATGTGACCAAGGATGGAAATGTTGCCGGCCCGAAGATTTTAGAGCATATGGTGGATGTGGTTTTGTATTTCGAGGGAGAGCAGAACAGCCAGCTTCGAATTCTGCACGGACAAAAAAACCGATTTGGTTCCACCAATGAAATTGCCGTTTTCACGATGGAAGAAAAGGGGCTATGCGAGGTGGAAAATCCCTCCGCCTTACTTTTGGCAGGGCGTGCTCTGGATTGCTCAGGGTCCATAGTTTCCTGTGGCTTGGAAGGCACCAGACCGATTCTTATGGAGATTCAGGCGCTTTTGGTACCTACCAACTTCGGCCTCCCCAGAAGAACCGCAAACGGTATGGATTATAATCGTTTGCATATGCTCCTTGCGGTAATGGAAAGGCGTTTAGGCATTGAGTGCTCTAAATTCGATGCTTATATCAATATTGCAGGAGGCTTAAAGATTTCAGAGCCCTCCATTGATTTGGCGGTGCTTTTGGCTTTGGTTTCCAGTTATAGGAATATTTCTATTCCGGAGGATACTATGGTCTTTGGAGAGGTGGGATTGTCCGGAGAAATTCGTGGAGTAAGTCATAGTGAAGCCAGAATCGAAGAAGCCATTCGACTGGGCTTTAAAAGAATTCTCTTACCGGCTTACCATGCGCCCACACAGGGGAAAAAGAGAGACATTAGCTTGATTCCGGTAAAAAATATAAGAGAGGCATTGACAATCTTCAAAAAATAGCATAGAATCATACCGTTGCTTTTTTAAAGCAGAGGGGATTAGTTCAATGGTAGAGCAACGGTCTCCAAAACCGCCGATGGGGGTTCGAATCCCTCATCCCCTGCTACGAAGAAACCCTAGGAATTAAGCCTAAAGTGGCTTGAAACCTAGGGTTTTTGCTTACTTTTTGGTAATGTGATTTTACTGAAAAGGGGAGATTTTTACCCGTTTTACATATAAAATCTCCATGTTCAATAATTTTCTTTTTTCGTTTGAAGATACCATTTAAAATCCTTTAATTTAAATTTCATATTTTTCTATTGGAGTATTTGCTATACAAAATAGAATCCAGTTAAAAACATATGTTGCGCTATACCAAATCCAGCCATAGGAGAGAAGAAAATGATTATAAGCAAAGAAAGCCAAGAGTATCTGTCTGATAAAATTCCAAAAGAATCACTGGACAGAGGCAATACTCGTGAGGTACTTATGGAAATAGACAGATGGCTTGCTAAAAATGGTTTTGCCCCACCAAAGTACTATGATTATTCAGATGAAGGGCGAAAAATGCAAAATGTACGCGATAGAATATATGAGGATAACGTACTAAATAAGTAAATAGCATATTAAAACAGCACCTTCCCATCTGGGAGGATGCCGTTTAAGACTAAGAATTTTCGTAAAGATATTCCGGAGCAATATCAAGCTCGTCATTCCAGACCACAGTACCGTCTTCTACATGAGCGGTAAGAAAAAAATCCAAATCTTTTAATCGTTGATAAATAGGTTTTTGAAGTTCTGAAAGAAAGTTGAAAACACCCTTTTTTCCATTGGCAAAAGAAAGATGTAATTCATAGTTTTTGGAAGCTTTCACATCTGTGACAATCCAATTGGGAAGATTCATTTTAATTCTCCTATTTTAAAGGGGCAATTTTATACAAGGGTTGCTCTTCAATTGCTAAGTTCCAGTTCGCGAGGAGCTCATCTTTATGAATTTCTGCCCAAGCATTGATTAATTTACATTGTGCCTTAGGCATTTCTCCTTCCATTAAGTCTCCATTAAGGGAAAAAGTAGCATAATAACCCTGATAGCTGGCAGGAAAATGTGGAGGATTATTTTCTCCATTGTTATACATTCTAATAATGATTCCATAAAACATAGAAATTGTAGGCATAGTATTCTCCTTTTGTATTCATATATGAGTTACCTTTGCCCTTTTCCTATGATTCTCAAGTCTTTTCTCTTCATCTACTGTTGTTGTATAGCTAGGATTAATATATGTCAAGATGAAAATTAAAGGAAAGATGTTTACAAATTTCTATTTTTCTAAAACCTTGCAAACAAATACACAAATCCCGAACCGAACATATCCGCCATAGAGTGTACCAGCACCACCGGCAGGAGATTTTTGATTCTATAGGTATAGAAGTAGTAATACATAAGTCCGAATACCACACCGATAATAAGGGCGGATGTCATGCCCTGATAGGTATGGAAGGATATACGAATAATGGTGGAGTAAAGCAGGGTTTGCCATTTGTACTTTTGGTCTACGGTGCCCAGTAAGCCTAAAAAGAAGAATTCTTCGTAGAAGGCATTTAATAAAGCATAGATAATGGCAATGGGGCTTAAGGCGGCTATTTTCCGAAATAACTCAAAGAAATCCATGGAAAGGAGAACTTCCTTGGTGAAGTAGTTATAGCCGTTATCAAAGAGAAGGTAAAGAACGTCTGCACTTAGTCCCATAATGGCAAGTAAAGCAAAGTACCAGGGAATCACGGAAAGCTTAAAGCGAAAGGGGATTTGCTTAAAATCAAAGTTACGAACAATCAGATAGAGAAAAACCAAAAGCAGCATAAAGAACTGGAATTGCAGGTTGCTGGAATAGGCTACCCCTTCGGTGGCTGTATCTACAGTTTCCGCTACCGTTTCCGTAATGCTTTCCGTATTTTGGCTAAGAAGGACGGGGGAGAGGGGGAAAGCGTAAAACATAGCGGATTTTACAGCATTTAAGCTGTCTAGAAATAGCTGGTTGGAGCGAATAATAAATTCTCCGAATAAAATCAAGCTAATGATGATGACATCATAGAAACGAAGATTCTTGGTTTTTTCTTTGGGGAAAATGAATTGACGAATAGACATGCTGCTCCTTTCTTTCCGCTAAGCAATTTAAAGGATAGAAAACTTACAGTTCCATCAGTGCATTGCTATTTTAGCCGTATCTTTGCTATTATAGCAAGGAAAAATCTCTTAAAAAGGAGAGGAAAGAGGAAGATTCTATGGCAGGAAGTATTGTAAATATAGAAAAAGGCAGCAAAAGCTTTCAAAATAAAGTTTTGTTTTCCGATGCCCAGTTCTCGATTCAAGAAGGAGAGAAGGTGGCATTAATCGGAAGAAACGGAGGAGGGAAGTCTACTTTGCTTCGGATTATTGCCGGAGAAGAGGAGCTGGATAGCGGAAGCATTGTACGAAGAAGGAGCTTGAAAATCAGCTATCTTACCCAGGAAAGTCATTTTCCGGAGGAGAAGAGTATTTTGGAGGCTCTGGTGGAGAACTTTGCCCTTCGTATGGGAGAGCAGGAAAGAGAGGCCTTTGGAAAGAAGGTTATGCAGGAGATTGGTTTGGAGGATTTCTATTCTCCCTGCAAGATTTTATCCGGAGGACAGAAGAAACAGCTGGCTCTTTTGGCGGCCCTAAACACTGAGCCGGATTTGCTGCTTTTGGACGAGCCTACAAACCACTTGGATGAGGAAATGGCGGAGTGGCTGGAGGAAAAATTAAAGCGCTTTAAGGGGGCGATTTTGCTGGTGAGTCATGACCGATATTTTTTGGATACGGTTTGTGATGTGATTGTGGAGCTGGAAAGAGAAGGCTTTACTCGCTACGAATGCTCCTACTCCTCTTATTTGGAAAGAAAGGCAGAGAGATTCAATATCGAAAAGGCTCAGGAAAGAGCCAGACAAAGTCTGCTTCGAAAAGAATTGGCTTGGGTGCGAAGAGGAGCCAAGGCCAGAACCACCAAACAAAAGGGACGACTGCAACGCTATGAAAAGCTCTCTCAAATGCATGGTCCAACGGAGGAGGAAGAGCTGAGCCTAGCCTCCATTTTCGTGCGTCTGGGGAAGAGTACCATAAACTGTGAAAACCTGACAAAACGCTATGGGGATAAGCTTTTATTCTCCAATTTCAGCTATAATTTTTTACGGAATGACCGTATCGGCATTATCGGGAAGAACGGGGCAGGAAAGTCTACCCTGATGAAGGCAATTTTGGGAGAAATTCCGGTGGATGAGGGAAAGGTGGAAATCGGACAAACCGTGCGGATTGCCTATTTTCGTCAGGAAAATGAAGATTTGCCGGAAAAGGAAAGGGTAATCGACAGCATTAAGGAAATTGCGGAATACCTGCCCACAAAGGAAGGATTGATTTCCGCCTCCCAAATGGCGGAGCGTTTCCTTTTTTCTCCGGAAATGCAGTATGCTCCCATTGAGAAGCTTTCCGGTGGAGAGAAAAGAAGACTCTACCTGCTTCGTATTTTGATGTCCGCCCCCAATGTACTGTTCCTGGATGAGCCCAGCAATGACCTGGATTTAAGCAGTCTGATTGTTCTGGAGGATTTTTTGGACAGCTTTCCGGGGATTGTGTTTGTGATTAGCCATGACCGGTATTTTCTGGATCGTACGGTGAATCGTCTCTTTATTTTCCAGGAAAATGGACAGATTCGCCAGTTTGAGGGAGGCTATACCGACTACCAGGTACAGCTTTTGAAGGAAAAGGAAGAGGCGGAAAATGTAGAAAAGAGTAGTAAGGCAGAGTCCAAAGAAAATATAGGAGAAGAAAAGTCCGAGGGGGATAAGAAGAAATCCTGGCAGGGGGCAAGGCTTTTAAAGATGACGTACCAGGAGAAGAAGGACTTTGAGCATATTGAAGAGGAAATTGCCGCCTTGGAGGAAGAGCTTGCTTTTATTGAAAAGGAAAGCGAAGCCAACGGAAGGGATTACGTCTATCTTGCGAAATTACAGGAGCAGAAGGAAGAAGCGGAGGGAAAGCTTTTGGAAAAATACGAGCGATATGAGTATTTGACGGAGCTTCAGAAAAGAATTGATGCCGGGGAGAAGGTTTAAAGTTCATATAAAGGATTAAGGAAAAGAACAAGAGAAAGATTAAGGAAAAACTCAAGGAAAAGATCCAGAGAAAAATCCAGAGAAAAATCAAGAGAAAGATCAAGAGAAAGATTTAGAAAAAGATCAAGCAAAAGATTAAGCAAACATTTTTAGAACAAATGTTTGCTTTTTTATTTACAAAACAAATGTTTGGTTTTACAATAAAGAAGGAAAGGAAGAAGAATGGAGATAAAGCCATGGATGTGTATGGGGAAGCGCAAAAGGAAGCTAAAGGAGGTAGGCATGAGGAAGACAGTCGGAAGAGAAAAGCCCAAAAGAATGCTGAAGCAGCCGGGCGTGGAACAGTAGGGCGACAGGAGGAGAAAACCTGTCACTATATGGCCATTGATTTAAAGTCTTTTTATGCTTCCTGCGAGTGCAGGGAAAGAGGCTTGGATCCGATGGATGCTTATTTGGTGGTGGCGGATGGAGAAAGGACGGAAAAAACCATCTGCCTTGCGGTAAGTCCGGCCCTAAAAGCTTACG
>CALIEL010000015.1 GCA_938022235.1 Oribacterium parvum | reverse complement strand
GTTATGGAATGTATGCGGGAAAGAGGAGAAGATACCACCGATATCAAGCTTCGCGCCTGCTCCGGAGGAAAGGAATGCGTTACCGCCCTTTCTCTTCTAAAAGCCGGAAAGCTTCCTGAGGACTTTATCGAGGGTATGGCCTGTGATGGAGGTTGTGTAGGCGGTCCTTCCCGGCATAAGGCGGAAAACGAAATCAAAAAGTCCCGTCAAAGCCTTTTGGACGAAGCCGACACCAGAAAGGTATTGGATAACTTGAAGAACTATCCTATGGATAAGTTCAGCATGATGCGGGATAAATAAAGAAGCATCGAAAAAAGGAGCTATAAGACAATAATAGAAATTATGCAGTATAGCTTGAAAAGAAGCACCGGGCTCGACCGTACAGAATATGCAGTATGGTCTTAAAAAGAGGCTGTAAAATAATATGCAGTATAGGTCTTAAACGGGGTACGCTCCCGCTAGCCTCGCCCTGCAGGGGTTCTAAGCTTTTACAAAACAAAAGCCAAGAACCCGCGGGCTCAGACTACCCCTTTTTAGACCTATACTGCATATTCTATTTCGGATCTTCTTACCGCTCCTTTTTCTATCCTGTACTGCTTAAAATTCTATTTTTGTTCTAAAAGCTCCTTTTTATTTCGTGCTACAAACTTATCTCAAAGCTTGCTTTAAGTCACTAATCAAATCCTCCGCATCTTCAATGCCTACAGACAGGCGGAGGGTGGTTTCATATATTCCGTTTTCCGCCAAAATCTCCTTTGGTACGTCCGCGTGAGTCTGGGTCAGGGGATAGGTCAAAAGACTTTCCGTTCCTCCCAAGGACTCCGCAAAATAAATCAACTGAATTCTCTTTAAAATTTCTTTAGCTTCCTCACCGGATTCCACGTCGAAGGAAATCATCGCCCCAAAGCCTCTGGCCTGCTTCTTCATCAGTTCATGCCCGGGATGATTGGGAAGTCCGGGATACAAAACCCTCTTTACTTTCGGGTGTTCTTCTAAAAATTCCGCAATTTTCAGACTGTTTTCCTGCGCCTTTTCCATACGAATGGCTAAGGTCTTGATGCCTCGTAAAATCAACCAGCTGTCAAAGGCATCCAGTCCTGCTCCGGTAGTCTTAAACAGGAAACGAAGTCTTTCCTGAAGTGCCTCATCCTTTACCACAATAAAGCCTGCAATGGCATCATGGTGTCCGGATAAAAACTTGGTGCCACTATGCAGCACAATATCCGCCCCCAATTCCAAGGGATTTTGAAAATATGGAGAAAGGAAGGTATTGTCCACAATCAAAAGTAAATTATGAGCCTTACAAAATTTCCCCAGTGCTTCTATATCATTTACATTCATGCAAGGATTCGTGGGACTTTCCAGAAAAATGGCCTTGGTATTCTCCTTAACTTCCTTTTCCCAGCCATCTTCATGAAGGGATACCCTGGAAAACTGAAGACCATTTTTCTCATTTACCTCACGAAAATATCGAATGGAGCCGCCATATAGGTCACGATCAATTAAAATATGGTCTCCCGGACGAAAAAGCTCCATAATACAGGCCAACGCCGCAATTCCTGAAGACAGGGCAATGCAATCCGTACCGTGTTCTAAAGAAGCCACCACCTTTTCCAGCTGTGCTCTGGTGGGGTTTTGCAAACGTGAATAATCGTAGGGGTTCTTTCCCCCTACCTCCTGATGAATAAAGGCGGAGCTTGGGTAAATGGGGTAAGAAATCGCCCCGTAATGCTCCTCCTTATTCTGTCCTTCCAAGTGTTGACATCGTGTACTGATATGATATGCCATAATTCTTTCCCTCTTTCTTCCTCTATGATAAAAAAATCCCTTTTTTCTTTTCCTGCACACTGTAGCATAAAAAAGCAAAAAGGGATAATGCAAAATATTAAGATTCAGTTATAATGATAATTTATAGCAAGTAAGTTTTTTGTTGATATTGAATATAACAAAGCTCCGGCCGGAAGCTTCCATGAACTATCGTATATCTTAGCGGAAACGCCGGCTTCATCTTGCGAATCAAGCCTCGTGGAAACAACAGCTTTATTTTCCCGGATCCACCATGGACAGGATATTCATATCCTTATCAAAGGTCACCTCCACCTTGGTGCCGATTTCGATGCCCTGAGAAAGTCCGGAAATGTCGGACTTATCAATCTTGTTCAGCTCATAGTCCTTGCCGTCATTTCCCTTAACGCTTACGCTGTTCATGGCTGCATCGGTGATAGTTCCCGTAATCACGGTTAAATCCTTCTTTTCCTTGCCTCCTTCTTCCTTCCCCTTTGTTTCAGCAGTAGTGGACTCCTTTGCCTTGGCAGCTTCTGTAGCAGCCTTACTTTCCTGATCTTCCCCTTCCTGGCCGGTCTTTACTTCCGCTGTCGTTGCTGCGGCGCTACTCTCTGCAGTGGACGCCTTCTTTCCGCAGGCCAAAATTCCCATAGCCAAAAGTGCCACCAGTACTAATCCTCTTTTTCTCATCTTCAACCTCCTTGAGCTCTATGCATTCGACGGGAACTTATCCATTTTGATGTTCCTATATGCTATTTTCTTATGCGACAAAAACGAAGCAAAAGCTTTTCTTACTCTCACTATACAGGAAGAAGAGGAAGAAATATAAACAAATTCATTAAAGCTTTCCTAGGATTCTTCTAAAAATGCTCTGCAGGCAGATTCGTCATTCTACTCCGCATACAGGCAAATCTTGCCGCTTTTCAGGGTTTCCGGTATGAAAATCAAACGCTGGTTTCGGGAACCCCGAAACAAAAGCCTAAGATCCTTCTCTTCCAAATGGAACCTGCCATCCACCAGAACGGAAAGCTGAGAAAACAATTCCAAAATTTCTTCCTTCTCTTTGCCCTGTCTTTGCATAAGCTCCTCATAGCGGTAACCGCTAAAACACCAAAGATCCTTCTCCGGAAGGCGCTCCTTCATTTTCCGAAGAAGCGGCAGTAGGGCATGAAGATTCTCCGGCACCAAAGGCTCCCCTCCAAGGAGAGTTAAGCCTTGAATTTCCTTTTTATCAAGGGCTTGCAAAATCCTTTCCTCCACTTCCTCCGTAAAAAGCTCTCCAAAGGAGGGATTCCAGGAAGCCTCATTAAAGCAACCCTTACAGGCATGGGGACAGCCGGAGACAAAAAGACTCACCCGGATGCCGGGGCCGTTGGCAATGTCAAAGTATTTAATTTCTCCGTAGTGCATATTTCCTCACAGATGTAACACTCTGTCCTTAATTTCCTGGGTTCTGCCCTGATTCCAGAACTGGGTGCCGATATAGCCGCAGGTTCTTCTGGCTACAGACAGCTGCTCCTGGTTCTCGTTTCCACAGTTGGGACAACGCCACTGGAGCTTTCCGTACTGGTCCTCAATAATCTGAATCTCCCCGTCATAACCGCAGGCACAGCAATAATCGGACTTGGTATTTAACTCCGCATACATGATATTTTCATAGATAAAATGCATCAGGCTTAAAACTGCCGGAATATTGTTCTGCATATTGGGAACTTCCACATAGCTGATGGCTCCTCCCGGAGAAAGCTTCTGGAAATCCGCCTCAAAGGCCAGCTTGGAGAAGGCATCAATCTTCTCAGAAACATGCACATGGTAGGAATTGGTAATGTAGTTCTTGTCCGTAACACCGGGAATGGTTCCGAAACGCTTCTTTAAAGCCTTCGCAAATTTATAGGTTGTGGACTCCATGGGGGTTCCGTAAACGGAGTAGCTGATATTTTCCGCCTCTCTCCACTTCTTGCAGGAATCATTCAACTTTTCCATAACCTTTAAGGAAAATTCTCTTCCCTCCTCCGTGGTATGAGACTTTCCAAGCATCCGTACGCACATCTCATAAAGACCTGCATAGCCCAAAGAAATGGTGCTGTAGTTGTTGTAAAGTAGCTTGTCAATCTTCTCGCCCTTCTTAAGTCTTGCCAAGGCACCGTGCTGCCATAAAATCGGAGCCACATCGGAAACCGTTCCCAGAAGTCTCTCATGGCGAAGCCGTAAAGCCTTATGACAAAGTTCCAGTCTTTCCTCTAAAATCTGCCAGAAGGCATCCATATTTCCCTGAGAAGAGCAAGCCACGTCCACCAGGTTGATGGTTACCACACCCTGATTAAAACGACCGTAGTACTTGTGGGCACCATTTTCTCCTAAGCCTTCCTTGTCCTCTGTTAAGAAGGAGCGGCAGCCCATACAGGGATAAACATCTCCCCCCTTGTACTCCCGCATAATCTTTGCGGAAATGTAGTCCGGAACCATACGCTTTGCGGTACACTGGGCCGCAAGCTTGGTCAAATGATAGTAAGGCGCATCTTCTGTTATATTGTCCTCATCCAAAACATAAATCAGCTTGGGGAAGGCCGGGGTAATCCAAACGCCCTTTTCGTTCTTTACCCCCTGCATTCTCTGACGAAGCACTTCCTCGATAATGAGAGCCAAATCCTCTCGAGTCTTCCCCTCCGGTACCTCATCCAGATACATAAACATGGTCACAAAGGGAGCCTGTCCGTTACAGGTCATCAAGGTAATCAGCTGATATTGGATGGTCTGGATTCCGCTCTTGATTTCTTCCTTCAGACGGCGATTCACGATTTTCGCAATGATGTCCTCATCCATGCTCTCGCCGGTTTCGTTTCTTTCCGCAATAACCGCTTCCCGAATCTTCTGTCTGGAAATATCCACGAAGGGAGCTAAGTGAGAAAGGGTAAAGGACTGTCCGCCATACTGGTTGGAAGCCACCTGCGCTACAATCTGGGTGGTTACATTGCAGGCTGTAAAAAAGCTGTGGGGCTTTTCAATCATGGTTTCGGAAATCACCGTGCCGTTTTGCAGCATATCCTCCAGGTTGATTAAGTCACAGTTATGCTCCTTCTGGGCATAGTAATCGGAATCATGGAAGTGAATAACTCCCTCTTCATGGGCCTTTACAATATCCTCCGGAAGCAAAAGTCTTTTGGTTAAATCCTTGGAAACCTCTCCCGCCATATAGTCTCTTTGGGTACTGTTAATAACAGGGTTTTTATTGGAGTTTTCCTGCTTTAACTCTTCATTTGCCTGATCGATTAATGCCAGAATATCCTCGTCGGTGGAGTTGGCTTTTCTTGCCATCTCTCTCTTATAACGATAACGCACATACTTCTGGGCTACCTCGTAGGCTCTCATTTCCATGATGGCGGTTTCCACCATGTCCTGAATATCCTCCACATTCACAGCATGGCTGGAGGCCTGAATCTTCTTTGCCACCGTCTCCGCAGCAGCCTGAATCTGATACTCATTCATCTGATAGACAGGAGCAACCTCTTTATTGGCCTTCTCCATGGCATGGATGATTTTATAAATGTCAAACTTGACCTCCTTGCCATTTCTCTTAATCACATTGGTCATAATCAAAAGTTCCTTGTCCATCTTATCCCCCATCCGTTGCATAACTCCTCTTTTCCAGCAAAAAAGCCCAAAAAGTCAAGACTTTTCAAGCTTTTCTTGTACTCTATCCTGTCCAAAAAACCAACACGATATAGAACATTCTTATCACGAAAACACAATATCTTGTGAAAGCCTCTCAATCATACGACAAAGGAAGGGGATATTCAATAGGCATTTTCACAAATTTTCTCAGGGTGAAAAATGGGTGGGAAAGAGTCTTATAAGGCTTGCTTTTTAAGAGGGGGAGGGAACAGGCGGGACACGCTCCCGCTAAGTTCGCCCAACGGGAACGGACACTAAGCGAAAAACGGCATTGCATTTGTTTTTCGCAAGTGCCGACGGGCTCAGATTACCCCGCCTGTCCCCTCTCCCTCCAAAAAGCAAGGCGAATACAAGGAAAATCCTCCATTTTCCATGCCATTTTTTCATGAAAAATAAATTCGTCAAAATGCCTATTGCATTTTAGGAAAGAGCGAAAGAACGCCCTGTAGCTTCCCGCAGGATAGGGGAAAACAGGGGCAATCTGAGCCCGTGGGTACTTAGCTTTTGTCTTGTAAAAGCTTAGTACCCCTACGTGGCGAGGTTAGCGGGAGCGTGCCCAGGTTTCCCCCTATCCTGTGGGAAGCGGACACACGTCCTTTTTCTTCGGTTCATCACCTCATAAAATTCACCGGATTATACTGCTTCTCATTGGCAATGGTGGTTGCCTCTTCATGTCCCGGATAAACCAAGGTTTCATCCGGCAGGCAAAATAACTTTTCTTTAATGCTTTTCTTAATCTCCGCCTCGGAACCGCCATAAAGGTCGGTTCGTCCGTAGGATTCATAGAAAAGGGTATCTCCGCTAAAAAGATAAGGAATTTCCCCCGGTACAAAGTAACATACCGAACCCTTGGTGTGTCCCGGGGTGGAAATGACCTGCCATTCCTTTCCCAAAAGCTCCAGCTTATCTCCGTCCTGTACCGGAATATACTCTGTAATTGTCACGCCCTCATCCATGCCGGAAAGGTTCCACTGGGGATTTTCCAGCATTTCCTTTTCATCCTTTGAGGCATATAAGGGCACCTCGTACTTTTCCTTCAACTCTTCTGCCACAAGGATATGGTCAAAATGACCGTGGGTTAAAAGAATAGCCTTTAAATTCACTCTTTCTTCCGCAATGGCGGAGCAAATCCGCTCCGCCTCATCTCCCGGGTCAATTAAAACCCCTTCTCCTGTTGCCTTATTCCAAACCAGATAACAGTTTGTTGCCACAATGCCTACAGTCAGGCTTCGTATATTAAACATCTTACCCCTTTGCCCTTTCTATCTCTATAATTCCCTGAATCTTCTTCAGCTTTCCGATAATATCATTCAGCTCTTCTCTACTCTTAATTTCAAAGCTGATATTAATGGTGGCCTTACCATTCTTCGCGGTTCGGGAATTCATACTGCTGATGTCAATCTTATTGTCTGTAAGGACCTTGGAAATATCCACAATCTGTCCCATACGGTTATTGGCATAAATGGTAAGCTCCGTAGCATAGCTTTCCTGCTCCGGTCCTCTCTGCCATTCCGCATCAATCATTCTTTTCCGTTCCGCTTCCGGAAGGTTCATCATATTGATACAGTCGGTACAGTGAATGGTAATGCCTCGACCTCTGGTCACGAAGCCCACAATTTCATCTCCCGGCACGGGATTACAGCACTTTGCGTAACGCACTGCCAAATCATGGATTCCCTTCACCACAATACCGGATTTGGCTCTTCGGATAACCTCCGGCTTATTGGTCATTTCCCCGATATTTTGCAAAATGGTCTTGTCATCCACCGTCTTGCTTTCCGCCTTTTGTTTGGAATCCAAAAGCTTGGAAATAACCTGAGACTCCTTAATACCGCCTCGACCTACACCGGCCAAAACGCTTTCCCAATCCCTGTAGCTGTACCGGCGAAGCACCGCCTCCACATACTCCGGTTTGGTAAGATCCGGAAGATTCAGCCCCTTACTTTTTACATAGCGTTCCAGCAGATCCTTACCACGGTCAATATTTTCATCCTTCTGCTCGTGACGGAACCACTGATTAATCTTGTTTTTCGCCTGGGTGGACTTTACGATTTTCAGCCAGTCTCTGGAAGGTCCTCTGGAATTTTGGCTGGTAATAATATCCACTCGATCTCCGTTATGGAGCACATATTCAATGGGCACCAGCTTATCGTTGACCTTGGCGCCCACCATCTTATTTCCTACAGCGGAATGGATGGAATAGGCAAAGTCAATAGGAGTGGATCCCGCAGGAAGATTCTTCACATCTCCCGTGGGGGTAAAGCAGTATACGCTTTCATTGAAGAGGGAAAGGTCGGACTTTACCATCTTCATAAATTCCTTGGAGTCGGACTCATCCTTCTGCCACTCCAGGATTTCGCTGAGCCACTTCATTTTCGTCATCTCATTCTCAGTGGCCTTATTCTCGGAGCCTCCCTCTTCCTTGTACTTCCAGTGGGCGGCAATACCGAACTCTGCGGTTCTGTGCATTTCAAAGGTACGAATCTGAATCTCAAAGGGCACTCCGTCCCGTCCGATTACCGTAGTATGAAGGGACTGGTACATATTGGGCTTAGGCATGGCGATATAGTCCTTAAAGCGCCCGGGAATGGGGGTATAAAGCTTGTGAATAAATCCCAGCACCGCATAACAATCCTTTACCGTATCCACGATAATGCGGATGGCAAACAAATCATAGATCTGGTCTATGGTCTTGTTCTGGTTTACCATCTTCTTGTAAATGGAGAAGAAGTGCTTGATTCGTCCCTTTATATTGGCTCTAATGCCGGACTCTTCGATATGCTCCCGCACCTCCTGCACAATCTTGTCGATTCGCTCTTCCCGAACCTCTCTTTTAAAATGCACCTTCTCCGCCAGGTCGTAATAGACCTCCGGCTCCAAGTATTTCAAAGAAAGGTCGTCCATCTCAATCTTAATCTTACTGATACCCAGACGATCCGCTAAGGGAGAATAAATCTCCAGGGACTCTCTGGCCTTTTCCTTTCGTTTCTCCGGACTCTGGTATTCCAAAGTACGCAAATTATGCAAGCGATCCGCCAGCTTGATGATGATGACCCGGATATCCTTGGCCATGGATACAAACATCTTTCTGAGATTCTCCGCCTGCAATTCAACTTTATCGGTATTTAGATTTAACTGAGTCAGCTTGGTAACCCCGTCCACAAGTACGGCAACGTCCGGATTGAACATTTCCTCTACCTGCTTAAGGCTCATCCCCGTGTCTTCCACCACATCATGTAAGAGTCCCGCCGCAATGGTTTCTTTATCCATTTCCAGGTCGGACAAAATGATGGCTACACAGAGGGGATGAATAATATAGGGTTCTCCCGACTTTCTCTTCTGGTCCTTGTGCTGTTCCTTCGCTACCTCATAGGCCTTTTCAATCATGGAAAGGTCATCTGAAGGATGGTAGGAACGAACATTTGCCAAAAGTATCTTTAAAAGCTCCTCAGGAGGGGTATTATCCCTTGGTCTCTCTAAGGGCTTGTCTTCCTTTTTATCTGTCATACTTACTCCAATCTGTCACTATTCTTGTATTCTACCCTGTCTCCTCTTCCTTGTCAAAATCGAGTTTTTCAAAAAATTTAAGCCTTTATTTGCAGGAAGTTTTAATAAGCCTGTCACAATTCGTACATATCTTTTTTTTATAGTAGAAACAAGAAATATAGTACTATCGGTATAAGATGAAAATGTATAAGTATTCTTCTTTTTTTACAAAATTATAGAGAAAAATTCATACACTTTTTCTTTCTTGCCGATATACTACCTTGGGCAAAAGGATATTTTCTTTTTGTCCCTTTCTATGAGCAGAAAATGACAGGAGGTCCCTCAGCATGAATATACTTTTCTTTCTTACTCCAAAATGTGACGTGGCATACGTAAAGGAAGAAGACAGTTTAAGAAATACCTTGGAGAAAATGGAGTTTCACCGGTATTCAGCCATTCCCGTATTAAGTAAAGACGGAAAATTTGCCGGCACCCTGACGGAAGGGGATCTTCTTTGGGAAATTAAAAACCAACTGAATCTGGATTTGAAAGAGGCGGAAAAGGTACTGGTAAAGGACATCCCTATGCGGAAGCATTTTGAGGCGGTGGGAATCAACAGTTCCATGGAGGGACTGGTAGCTCGTTCTCTTACCCAGAACTTTGTACCGGTGGTGGATGATCTGGGACACTTTATCGGCATTGTAAAACGTCGAGATTTGATGGACTATCTGTACCGTCATGCGGATTTTGTGGCTTTGGATAAGGAAGAATCCATGTTAATGGCGGAGGATGCCTCCTTAACAGGCTAAAGCATAAGAATTAGAACGGAAAATCCAAGGGAGGGAAACCCGTTAAAAACGAGATATCGCATACTACCCGAGGAACACCCGGTAAAACAAGATCTTACATACTACCTGAGGAACACTCGGTAAGAATAAAGGAAGAGGAAATCCTAGAACTTTCGGATTTCCTCTTCCTCTTTTTCTCCTGTTTTTTCAATACTGCGAATCAAAACGGTATAGCTGCTTCCCCCTTCCAGGAAAACCTCCACTTCTTCCCCTACGCGCTTTCCCATCAGCGCCTTTCCTAAAGGAGACTGGTTGGAAATTCTGCCTTCAAGGGACTGTCCTCGAATGGAGGTGACCAGGCGATAACACTCTTCCTCTTCATCCTCCGGAAAATACACAACCACCGTGTCATTAATCCCCACTACGCCCTCTTCCGACTTTGTGGAAATCACTTTGGCAAACTTTAATACCCGCTCTAAATAGCGAATCCGGGATTCATTTTGATTCTTCTCTTTCTTTGCGGCATAGTATTCAAAGTTTTCCGACAGGTCTCCCTGGGCTCTGGCCTCCTTCACCGCCTCAATCAGCTTCGGGCGAATCTCCAGCTTTCTTTTCTGAATCTCCGCCTCGATTTTTCGCACATCCTCCCGGGTTAATTCCTCACTCATCCTATTCTCCTAAAGCTTTATTTTCCTTCGTAGCAAATGAGGGATTCCAAGGAATACTTCTCAAGCTTCTTTCTGCCTTCCAGTCCGGCAAGCTCCATCACCACGGAAATCTTGGCTACCTCTCCTCCAAGACGCTCCACCAGCTTGCAGGCAGCCTCCAAAGTGCCTCCTGTTGCAATTAAGTCATCCACGATAACAACTTTGGTGCCCTTCTGGATGGCATCCTTGTGAATCTCCACCTCAGCCTTGCCATACTCCAAATCATAGGCAATGGATTCCGTCTCTCTGGGCAGCTTTCCCTTCTTACGTACTGGCACAAAGCCCTTGTGCATCTCATAGGCGATGGCTGTTCCGAAAATAAAGCCCCGGCTCTCCAAGCCGATGACAAGATCAAAATCCACATCCTTTAAAGACCGGATTAATCCATCCACGGAATCCTTCAATCCGTCCGGATCCTGAATCAAAGAAGTAATATCACGAAAAATTACTCCCTTCTCCGGAAAATCCGGAATGGACAATACATAATCTGCTAAATGCTCTCTTTTCATAGTTCTCCCCTCAACTTTTTTATGGCATAGGCCTGAATAGCCGCCACCGTTTTGCTATCGGTCATCTTCCCTTCCGAAATCAATTGCAGTAAGTCTTCCAGCTTCCAGGCTTCCAAAAAGATCTCCTCATCCTCATCGAAGCACTGCTGTACCTTCTTCAAATCCTTGGCAAGATAAATGGCAATCTTCTCATCCAAAAAGGCCACCGTGGTGTTGACCCAAAGAAGTAGCTCCAAATTCTCACATTTATAGCCGGTTTCCTCCTCCAGCTCCCTCTTTGCACAAAGAAGAAAGTCTTCCTCTTCGCTATCCCGTTTTCCCGCCGGAATTTCCAGGGTAAAACGCGATAGAGCATGACGGTATTGCCGAACCATGAGAAGCCTTCCGTCCTCTAAAACCGGAAGTACCGCCGCAGCTCCCATGTGATGAATAAAGTCCCAGTGGGTCACATGACCGGACACATCCACCGTATCTTCATAGACCTCCAGCACCGAGCCCTTGTAGCGGAGCTTTCGTTCCAGTAAACGAACCGGAACCTCTTCCTTCTTCTCTTCCTGATTTTTCTTTTCTTCCATCTTTCAAACACTCCTATTCCGAAAGATTTTGATTTGAAATTCTCTATAAGATTTTCCCTCAAACTTCTTTATTCTAACATACTTATAGGGATATCTCCATGATTTAACGAAAGATTTCCCCTTCCGATGCCGAAAGATTCTCTTTCCGGATGTGGAAAGATTTTCCTTCCGGAAAAGAAAGAAAAAAGAGCGAACAGAAGGAAACGCATCGCTTCCTCTCTTCGCCCTTTTAGAAAATCAATTAAGAAATTTCACTTTGAAAAAAAATTGGAACTTCCATTCGGAAAATCCATTCAAAAAATCTCTCCGAAAAATCCTATTTGGAAAACTCCACCTTGGAAACTCCGTAGCCCGCCTTGTTGATATGCTCCCGAAGCTCTTCCTCGCTGTGTTCTTCCTTCATCCGTACTTCCGCCGTATGACTGCTTAAATCCACCGTAGCCCAGACACCGGAAATGGCATTTAAGGCATTTTCCACCTTCTTCTTACAGTTTCCGCAATGCATATCGTCTACGGAAATCATGGCTTTAAAGGGATAATGTCCTTCCACCTTGTCGGAAACCTTTACGGAATCCACACTGCATTCTCCTCCGCCGCAACAACCATTTTTTCCTCTTTTAATGACACTTCTTACCGCAAAAACGATAATTACGCCTACCAGTGCCAAGATGACAAAATTTCCCATGCTGTTCTTCCTCTCTAAAAACAAGTTTGGCTGAAATTCATTAGCCTAGTCTAACTTCTTTAGTTTAGTCCCTTGTTTTCTCCTGTCAAGGAATTTTGAAAAATTTTATTTTTCCACCCGCGACGCACCCGGTCTTATTTTTCCTTATCTTCTTCCTCTTCCTTCTTCTCTTCCTTATGCACGATAGTCTTTCCGATACGGTGATTCTTGATTTCCGCCACATCGATGCTCAGACCGTCCGTATCCAAGTGCAGGGAAGAGCCGTCCTCCGGCACCCTACCGATAATTCCCATAATATAACCGCCGAAGGTATCTGCAGCCTCTAAATCCAGATGAATCTTCAGGGCTTCATTTACATCCTCCAAATCTGCAGAACCGAGAATACTCCACTCATTTTCGGAAATCTGCTCAATAGGCTCCGGCTCCGGAAGCTCATCCTCTTCGTGAAGGTCACCCACCAAGGCCTCAATCAGGTCATGAAGAGTAACGATTCCCGTCATGCCGCCGTACTCATCCAGCACTATCCCATAGTACTTTCTTTCCTTTTGCATGATTTTGAAAAGGTCGGAAACCTTCATATTCTGAGAAATGAAGAAGGGGCGGTCCACCGCATTCCGCATAACATTGGGTCTGCTTAAGTCGTTCAGGCGGAAATAATCCTTGGTATTCAATACACCGATAATATCGTCATTGTCCTCGCCGCAAATCGGGTAGCTGGCAAAACGGTTTTCATGGATGGTATGTCTCCACTGCCGATCCGTATCCTCAATATAGAGCATGGCCACATCGGTTCTGTGGGTGCAAACGTCTTCCACCGTAAGATCCTTAAATTCAAACACATTTTGAATCCACTCATTTTCACTGGACTCAAAGATACCGCTTTCCATTCCCTCATCGATCATCATCAAAATGTCTTCCTCGGAAACGGCATTGATATCCCTTTCCGGATCGATTTTCAAAAGCTTCAGTACCGCATTGGTGGATGCGGAAAGAAAGAAAACGATGGGCATGGAAATGATGGACACAATCCGTAACACCGGAGCAATGAAGAGCGCTATAGGCTCTTTATATACCTGCGCCAAGCGTTTCGGCACCAACTCTCCGAAAACAATACTGATATAAGATAGAAGCAGAGTAATCAGCACAATAGAAAGGGGGTGCATCATGCTCTCCGTATTGGGGATAGGAAGCTTTACCAGGAGCTTGTCCAGATATCCCGCAAAGCTCTCCGCCGCAAAGGCACTGGAGAGAAATCCCGCCAGAGTAATCGCCACCTGAATGGTGGACAAAAAGCGGGAAGGCTCTTCTACAAGCTTCAAAAGATGCTTTGCATTTATGCTTCCGTCCTCCGCAAGCTTTCTTATTTTTCCCTCTCCCACCTGCAAAACTGCAATCTCCGCGCAGGAAAAGAATCCGTTAATAAAAATCAGTACAAACAAGAGTATGACTCGACCAAGCATAGCTGTGTTTAAAAATCCTCCTTAGCTCCAAAATCCTTGGAATAGTTTTCGTTCCCGGGAATACTCGAAAAATGAACTGCAGAAAAAGGTATAGCGTGTCCTACACACTATACCTTCTCCCTATATGATTCTTAGGACCTCCGTTATCCGCGTCCCCGTCTTCGTCCATGTTCTTCCCCTTCTTATCTCTTTCCTCAACTGAAAAGAATACAGGCATTATACGGAATCTCCCCTACTTTGTCAAATCCGAGAGAAAACCGTCTTGAGATTGTTATTCCATCGTGAATATCATAGTTACTTCTACAATGAATTCCATGACGTTTGATAAGTACTACAGCTCCACCGGAATTCCCTTTCGGCAAAGAGCAATGCGCCAAGGCTTTTTCTTTGCCCGGATATAACGAAACTTCAGAAAACCGGCATTTTCCAGATATGCCTTTAATTCCGCCTCATCATAAAGTCTTACACCATGAATCTTCTTAATCATGGAACAACACTTACTTTCCTTATCATGGGTAACCGCCAAAAGAAGTACCCCTCCCGGCTTTAAAACTCGATACGCCTCTGCCAAAGCTTTGTCCATGCTCTTCCAAAAGTAAATGCTTTCAAAGCTGGAAATCGCATCAAAACTGTCGTTTCGAAAGGGAAGCTTATTCACTCCGCTTAAAATCACCTCGCATCTGTCCTGCGAAATGGCCTTCTCATTCCAGCCTGTGGCGATGGAAACGGATACCGGCGAATGATCGATGCCGCTGACATGGGCATCCGGATAGCATTCCAACCAACGCTCCAGATTACCGCCTCCCCCGCAGCCCAAGTCCAAAATATCCGCCTGAATCGGCAGCTCCACAAAGGACATGCCCCAGCGACCCAACTTGGCATGCTCTCCATAATTCATTAATAGGCTAATGACTCTCCCAAAAAATCCTCTGGGTTTCGAGAAATTCTGCAAAAGCCCCATTGTCTTCCTCCTGAAATCTTGGGGAATCCTGCTCCTAGCATCCCCTTTTTTCTTTCTAGTCCGTCTTCGCAAGTCTTAATTTATTCGTAAATTTAATTTTATGGGACAAAGCTAGGCTTGTCAACAGGGAGATGGGGAAGGACGGGGGAAGACGGGGAGTGGTTATGCGTTAAAGTCTTCAAACGTGTCATTCTAAAGGATTTTTTTGCTTTTTTAAAAAATCAATCTACTTAATACAAATGTCTATAAATTGCTTGTATCTCTTCTTCCTTTATCCTTTCCTCAAGAAGTTCCACCTTGGATCTTATATACTGTTTATGCTTTAAGTATTTCATCCCTCCAACAAGAGGATAAAGTGATTCAAGGAAGTCTATTTGCTTTCGATATGCTGGAACAAAGCTCTCTATACCACTCCAAAAACCAGGCTCAAGGGACAGCTTCTTAAACCATTCACAATCGGAATTATAATCTAAAAATATTTTGATAGCTCTCCATTTTGTATCATCATCCAAATAACTTATAAAATCAAAAATACAATCAATCCGTTCTGTAGATGCATTCTCTATAATAATATGTGTAATCCATTCTTGTTGATTAGTTTTTACAATCTCCGCTTCAGAACATTCTAATAACCCCTTAAACACATATTCTATTTCCCATCCATATTCTTCACTTTTGGGAGAATGATAAAATATGTAATCAAAATATTGCATAAAGTCTTTGGATTTCCATAAAGAAGCACTTCTTTCATATCCATAATCACTATAAATACTTTTCCGTGACCATAATAACTCCGTATATCTTTGTATCCATGATGCATCCAGTGACAAAAAATCAGTTAAGTAATTTCCCCTAAAGTCATGGGAATCGTCGTGTTCCAGCATAAAAAAATACAATTCTTGTAAAAGGCTAATGTCATCTTGATATAATCTGATAAGCTCCTTTGCAGAGTATATTTGTACATTAAAAAGTCCTTTAAGATACATCCGCACCATAAAAATACTGTACTTTCTTTTGTTTAGAATTATGGATGATGCAATAGGATAAATATTTTTTTCAATAACTAAAAACTTATCCAATACCCTCAATGATTTCCATGTCGAAGTTCTTATTTTTTTATCTGAATCATCTCTTAAAAAACACAAAAACTCTTCTAACATTTTTGAATCAATAAATATTTCAGGCAGGGTTTCAAAAAAGCTAAACATCCATTCATTCTTTTGTGGAAAGTCCGAGGCTTTAAGGATATTTAATAGCTTAGTAGAATCCATTATCAAATTCAAATGTCTTAGAATTCGACTAGCCGATATGGATATGTGTTTTCCACATTGAATAAATACCTTAAGAAACGTGTCTAAACATAACTTGTCTAATTGTTCAATAATCACTTCTATACTATTTGATATATTCAATGACTCTGTACAAAGAACTCTATCTGACGAAATACCATCTGCGGCTTGAACAAACCCTTTTATATCTGAACTTTTCAGTTTTTTTCCATACTCAGAAAGTCTCATATTTCTAGCGATTTCATCTTCTTCATAATCCAATTCCAAATTCTCTTTAAGTAGCTGATATAATTCCCATTCTTTTCCACAAAGAACTTCTCTCCAATGTCGACTATACATAATTCCTATTTTATTGCCATTGCTTAAAATCCTATTTACTACTACAAGGAAGCCTATTTGTTTTCTTTTTAGTATTGTTAATAACTGCTCGATGGATTCTTTATCACTTTCAAATATATCTCTATCTATCTCACTTGTTAGGGATTTTGAATAAAAATCAAGAAATAGGAGAATCTCCTCTTGCCACTCTTCTTTAGTGGCAAGTAAAGATAATACAGCCCAACATTTTTCTCGATATATCCGAAGTTCTTCAGAATTACGGATTCGCAATGTGTGGAGTTCAAGCATATTGTTTCTATCCATTTCGCTAAACTGGAATGAAAGCCTTAAAGAATACTTAACCCATTGGAATCCAAGAACCATGGCAATCGAATTATTATTTTTAATTTCATCAGCCAAATATAAAATAATCTTCTCCTGTACAAAAAAACCATATCTAAGTGTAAATATGCTAATCCCGTAATTATTTTCCAACCACTTATAAGCTGAGATCATTGTTTGAATTGTCTTACTAGCATAATTCAGTAATAACTCTAAGACGCATTGCAAATCATCTGAATTATTGTATCCCGCTAATAATCTCAAAATTGATTCATTTTGATCATAAACATTCTGAGAAAAGTCTACTTCATTAGCTTTAAAGCCTTCATAACTAATGCCTTCAATTTCCTTTTGTGCCAATAAAAATCCTTCTTCTGGTCTAAAATAATGAAAATCTCTAACAAAATCCCTATAGAGGGGAGATTTCTCATCTCTTAGTCTATTCCAAACCTTCAGAATTTCTTGTCTACAATACTCCGTAGTATCTTTTGACTGAAATAAATTAAAAACTGTATTGATTGTTTCAAGAATTCTCTTTCTAAAATTTAAGTACCCTATCTCTACAGCACTTGAAAAAGGAATCATCTTTTCTTCTAAAAATACGTAATACAGCATATAATTTGCTAAACATTGATCGGAGAAAGATGCAATCTGATTCAGTTGAAGTTCAACAACCTCTAGCTTAGATAAAGATATGATCATATCCCTAAATTCTTCTGTACTGATGCCATAAAAATCGAGTATTTTATGAAGTTTGGTAAGATTATTTAAAATAACCGTATTAACAATCGCTAGGACTCCAGCTGAAAAACATAATTTTTTATTTTCTCCTATAGTACTATGCACATATCTTGCATAATAGTTATCATAAAGTTCTGAAACATCACATATAACAGATAAATCCTTCTCTTCTTTCGCTATCTTCCCAGCCATATACGCATGTCTAGGATTTCCTTCTGCAATTCGTACAATTTGTCTAATATAATATTCATTTTTTATTCCTAAATTTTCCTTTAAAAATTCCTTTATCTCGTTATCTGAAAATGGAAAAACTTTAACCACTTTCGGAACCGCATACTTTTTTATTCGGTCAATTAGGATTTCCTTAACATAATCCCTTACCGTAATAAGTATCTTTACTAAATAATCATGCTGCTCCTTGGTTAAATACTCAAGAATATCTTCCAAATTAGCTAATTCATTTGCATCATCAACAAAAAATAAATAATTTCCATGTTTTTCGAGTCTAGATACCAAATCATCATATAAACTTTTATGGTTATTCTTGACACATAATAATGTGAATCCTTCTATACTTGCATATTCTCCAGCTATCTCTAGAGCTAATCTTGTCTTTCCAACTCCAGCTTTTCCTGTAATGATTACTACGGATTCTGTCTTTAGAGATTCCATAATACTCATTTTTTCATCTTCTCTATATTGAAAAATTGTATTAATTGGTGCTGATATCCCATTGGTATCGTACAATTTTATAAACTCTTCAACTGACAAAATCTGATTAGTATCAATAGATAACCCAAAAAAGTCCTTAGCCATAGAACGATAGTGGTTGCACACTTGATTAGCAAGCTCATCAACACCCCAAATCATCAGAGAAACTCCCTTAGATGCACAGTAATCATGTAACTTTTTATCATCTCCTGCACTTAAATTCGAGGATGTGTGACAACAGATAATTTCCTCAATTTCTATGATTTCTAATCCTGCCTTTTGGCAATTTAGACACTTATCTATATCATCTTTTAATTTAGAATAAATATTCTCTACTTGAATTGTGTACGCCACAAAAACATACTTTCCACTTTCTTTCCTAAAGTATGTATCCGGATTTCCTATAGTGGTTTTCCCGGTTCCGGCTTTCATTCCATACCCATGAACTATTCCGTAGCCCTTCTTATGAAGCAAAGTATCACAAAACTCTTGAAAAGGAGCCGGTGCCATTTGACATATACGACTTTTTATATCTGTTATTGTAGCCATGCGATTAGCCTCCTAACCAAACGTAAAGTTCTTCGATAGAATGTTTGAAAAGTAATTATTGTCTATATCTTTCCACTTCCCCAAAATCCTTTTTCTTCAAATACTCCTTCAATTTAAAGGCACAAAAATAGGGGAAGGTATAAATCCGATTGGCATATCCCACATTCACATCTCCGAGTTTTATCCCAAAGGAAATATCCTGATATCGCTTATTGCTAATCAATGTGGAAAGCGCCTTTGATTGGTTACTGTTAGCCTTCACCTCTACCGGAACCAAAGCATTTTGCGTACGCACAAAAAAATCTTCCTCTAGACTGGCATTTTCCTTCTTATAGTAATAGAGTCCTAAGCCTTGCTTCACAAAAGCCTCTGCAACAAAGTTTTCATACAAAGCCCCCTTATATACCCCCAGGTTCTTATTGACTCTAAGATCCTCCTGCGCCTCCTCATCCAAGGAAGAAATCAACAGACCGGTATCCATATAATACAGTTTGTATTTGTTTTCTTCGACATTTCCCTTTAAAGGAAGCTCGGGGAATTGGAGGCAGTTACATTCCATAATGATGCCTGCGTCCTTTAGCCAATCGATGCAGCCGCTATATTCCCGAGATCTGGCATTCTTCGCCACTTTATTAAATTGAAACTTCTTATTTTCCTTAGCTAGCTGAGCAGGAATACTTCGATATA
The DNA here is from genome assembly GCA_938022235.1 of Oribacterium parvum. Classification (GTDB taxonomy): domain Bacteria; phylum Bacillota; class Clostridia; order Lachnospirales; family Lachnospiraceae; genus Oribacterium; species Oribacterium parvum_A. Next base: position 5,984 of record CALIEL010000015.1, on the reverse strand, counting down.
CACTGATAATCTTTGTCTGGTCCAAGCCCTCTGCATACTTTCTGACATCCTCTTCATAGTCCAATCGAATCTGATTCTGCAAATCCAGAGTACCGGAAAATGTCCCTGTCTCCAAATACTGCTTTATTACATCCGGCATTCCCCCAAGGACTGAGTATGTCAGAAAGAGCTCTTTAAAAATGGAGAGCTCATTCTCGTTAAATGGCTTGTTCTCCAGCATGTGGCTAAGGATACTGTTAACATGCTCCTCCCTATAACCCTTTGCCCATAGGAATTCTTCAAAGTCCATGGAAAACATTTCATAGTCCGTTTTAGAGCCAACGCTATTACTGTGAATTCTTTTATAATTTATGCCCAGCATGGAGCCGCTACAAATCACATCGTAATTTCCATCTCGATGAAAAGATTTCAAGCTGGTAGCCACATCAGGATTTTCCTGTATTTCATCAAAAAGAATAATGCTTTCCTTCGGAATAAACTGAATAGACGGGTCTGCCAATGTGATATTTCTGGTCACACTTTCCACATCATACCCATCTGCTAAAATCTGCATGAACTTTTTTTCCAGAGCAAAATTGATATAAACGATATTTTTATAGTTCTGTTTTGCAAAATGCAAAATGGATTCCGTCTTTCCTATTTGTCTGGCACCTTTAATAATTAAAGGCTTATGCTTAACATCCGCCTTCCATTCCTGCAAAAAATCATCTATTTTTCTTTTAAAATACATTTTTCACCCCTCCATAAAGGGATGGTATCACAAAAAAATAGCCACTTCAACGCCTTTCATCACATTTCATGAGCCACTTTTTGCATTTATCTCACATTTTATGAGTCACTTTTTGCATTTCTCTCACATTTTATGAAAAATCTATGTTACTTATCATAACCATAATATGCTTTTATTCATTTGCTTCTTCAGCAATTTCTGTATGCTCTTTAGGCTTCCTTTATAACAGACTCTTATCATGGACATTATCTTCAAATGATTAGACCAGCTCAATTGTGTCAACAGTGTTGACACTTTTTCATCGTCCTTATATAGCTCATAGAATTACTTCATTCTGTATAAACCTCTGCGGTTAAAAGCTTTTAATTCAGGATAGTTGGTTGAGAAAAATTCAGCTACATTGTCAACGAAACCGGAACCATAAGATGCCTCCTTACTGCTCCATCGTAAAGAGAGAGTAAAAGTATCCCTTCTTTTCCATAAGCTCAGAGAATACTCCTTCTTCCAAAATTTCTCCTTCTTTTAACACGCATATCCGATCTACACGACTTAAAATTCTGGCATCCAAGTCATGGAGTACCAAAATCTCCGTGATATTCTCCAAGGATAAAAGGGAATCCAATACCAGATAGCTATTTTCCTTATCCAAAGCTGCAGTAATCTCGTCTGCAAGAAGAATAGGAGTTTTTCGAAGAAGGCTTCTGGCAATATTGATCCTTTGCCGTTCTCCACCGGAAAGAGCCGATCCATTTTCCCCGCAAGCATAGTCCAAGCCTTTCTCCGAAATCAGAGTCTTTAAACCGGACTTTTCAATGGCCTGCTTAATCTCCTCTTCACTGTATTTTTGAAAGAGCGTGATGTTCTCATAGATACTGCCGTCAAAGATAAAGACCTCCTGTTGAATATAGGAAATCGAACGAAAGAGGCTTTCCTCGGGAAGGGTAGAAAGAGCCCTGTTGCCAATGGAAATCTCTCCCCCTTGGCTTCTCTCTATTCCCATTAGAAGCTTTAGAATAGAGGACTTTCCTGAACCGGAAGCTCCCAGAAGAATCAGCTTTTCTCCCTCTTTTACCCGCAGCGTAAAGTCCTTCAAAACCTGCTTTTCCGGAGTATAGGAAAAGGAAATATGAGAGAAACAAATATCTCCCTGTAAAGCCGGGATGGGAAGAGCTTTCTCATGGGAGTCTGTATCGTTATGCTTATGATAATCGTCCTTAACAATTTCACCGCTCTGCTCCTGCCATTCCTGCTGTTCCTTCTGCTCCTGCTGTTCCTGCTGTTCCTTCTGCTCCTGCTCCCCTTCTCCTATCTTCTCCCAAAATTGTTCGGAAAGGGCGTAGGCGGTTCTTGCCTTACTGAGCATTCCCGGAAGCTCTGTCACCGGGTCAATGATATAGTTAATCAGTCGGGAAAATGCCAGTACGGTTCCCACGGAAATGCTTTTGCTTCTATAGGCCACAACAGCGCATAAGAGCAAAATGGCGAATTGAGTAATGTAGCCGGAAATGGCGGCAAAGTAATTGATTTTCTCCACGCATTTTTCCCGCTCTTCCATGCGGCGCTCCACCTTTTGGCAGATTTTATCGTGAAGGGCAGAAAAGATTCCTTCCACCTTATAGGACTTAATGATGGTAAAGCCAACGGCAAAATCCTTCAAAAAAGCCAGATATTCCGCATTTTCCTTGGATAAGTTCTCCTCAATCTTCTCCATATTTCTTCCGGAAAAGAGGGCGGCAAAAAAGGGAATCAGGGAAATGAGACAGGCCATCATGGCTAAAAAGAAATTGTAGCGAATCATCACCAAAACAGCCCCGATTCCGCAAATGACGATTTGCGAAAGTATGGGAATCTGGTCTAAAAAATCCTCTTTGATTTTCTGTAAATCCGTATTTAGGGCGGAAAGATACACCGCCGTATTCTGTCCGTAAAACTCTGTCACCTTCTTTTTAGACAGATAATGATAAGCCGTTTTTCGGTACTGCAAAACTGCCTTGGTGCTGAACTTCGTTCGAAAATAGTAGGTACAAAGGCCGGAAAAACTCACCATCAATAAAACCGCTATGGCCATCAAAACAATTTGATGCATACTATAACGGCGATTTCCGGATAGGAAATCAATCAAAATCTGCATCAGCTGAGGTACAGAAAGAATACCCACGGACAAAACCGTGGTGCCCAAAACCGCCATAAATAGATTTTTCCGATTGCCTTGAAAAAAGCTTTGACTTAAGGGATTACGCTGTTTCATAACTTTTCCTTCCTGCTGTCATAGTCTATTGTCCTATTTTTATACCCTTACGTACTCTCTTGTCACGCTTCTATAACTCTTCTATTCTTCTTTAAAAAACCTCACACTAATCTTTCAAAGTTCTTCCATTATACTTTTTCTCTATACTTTTCCTTTACACATTTCCCTTGTCCTTTTGGAAAATAAGCTTCCCGCTCTCCCCCTGTCGGTGTCTGGAATACTGAAGTTCTATGCCTTCCTTTTCCAAAGCTTCTATCCCTTGAATCTTTTCCGCTGTAAGCTTTTCCCCGGGGAATAACAGGGGGATTCCGGGCGGATAAAGGCTAAGATATTCCAGGCAAATGCGACTTTCCCCGTCATAAAGACTAAGTTCCTCTCCATCTTTTAAGCCTTCTGAAATTTGCAAACTGTTGTCCGCTACAGAAATTTGATAAAGGGCAGAGGATAGGAGTTTCGACTGTAGTGACTTTGCTGAACCTTCTATCAATCCAGACATTCCATCTCCCGCTTGCCTTCCCCTATCATCTGCAGATGGCTTTCCCTTCTCCTCCCCAAATCTTCTTTCTATATCCTTTAGGGCCAAAAACAATCTATCCAGTTCCTCTTCCGAAATAAAAGGACCTGTCATCAAAAGCAGATTTTCTCCGCTATGCATTTCCGATTCAATGCCATAATCCTCCCGAAGCAGCTTGGCCAAGTCCCGTCCCAGTCTAAGCTTGGGAATTCCTAGGGCTCGTAGAAAAATCTTAGAAAAATCCATAGCAAAGCAAGCTTCTTCCTTCTCCCAAAGAAAGGAAAAATAAGAAAGTTTCCTTGCCTGCTCCCGAAAGCCCTTCATCACTTCCTTCCAATGAGAAAATAGTACTTCCCCCTCTCTTTCCAAAAGCGTCGTAGCCTTTTCCAAAGATAGCATCAAAGGATAGGAGGGAGAGGTCGTTTGAAATACGGAAAGGTAGAAAGACAGCTTTTCTCTACTGTATCTTTCTCCGTTTCCCAATATCCAGGCGCTCTGGGTTAAGGAGCAAAGGGTTTTGTGAGGACTTTGCACCACCAAATCCGCCCCTAAGGAAATGGCAGAATCCGGAAAGGAAGCTTCCTTTTTCGGAGAAAAATGGGCTCCGTGAGCTTCATCCACCAGGAGGGAAAGGCCATTTTCATGGCAGAGCCTTGCAATTGCTTCCACATCGGAGACTACTCCCTCATAACTTGGGCTGGTAAAAACCAAGGCCTTGCTCTTTGGAAACTCCCGTAGCAGTCTTTCCACTTCCTTCGGGGAAATGGATCCAAAGCAGGAAAAATCCTCCCAAAACTCCGGTAGAAGAAAATGAATCTTTGCCTTTCGGAGAGATAGGGCATAAAAAACAGAGCGGTGGCAATTTCTTGCCACCACTACCTCATCTCCCTCTTCCAGCAGAGTGAAAATGCCCGCCTGCAAACCGGAGGAGCTGCCATTTACAAGATAGAAGCAATCCGGACAGCCATAGTAAGCGGCAGTGCGATTCATGGCTTCCCGCAAAACTCCTTCCGGAGCGTGAAGATTGTCCAGCTCTTCTACCTCTGTGTAATCATAAGCATAGGGAAGGGCTGTACCCATTTCTGTCTTTCTTTGATGCCCCGGCATATGCAGGGGCAGGAGATTTTTTTCATTGTAGTGCTGAAAATATTTTTCTAAAGGAGAGGGGGAAGGGTTCCGCCTCTCTTTCGATTGATCGTTCATTTTCTTTCCTTTACAGATTCTTCTCCAAATCCTCTACGATCTTCTTAATGGTTCCCTCTTTAAAGGGATTCATCAGGCCAACCTTTTCCTCCAGTTCCGTAAAGAACAGGGATGCGGAGTACTTGGAGAACTCCATATAGCTCTTCCATGCCCCTTGGAAATCCTTGTCCATCCAAGCCTTGTACTGTAAGGCATTGATGCCGGCAATACAGTAATCAATGTAGTAGTAAGGCAGGTCATAGATATGGTGCTGTTTCTGCCAGAAACCGCCCTCTTCCATAAAGGCATTGTCCGCATAATCCAAATGGGGCTTATATTCCTGTTCCAGGGTTCTCCAAAGCAGTTTTCTCTCCTTCGGAGTCATTTTCGGATTCTTATAGACAATGTTTTGGAACTCATCCACCATGGTGCCGTAGGGAATAAACATCAGGAACTCTTCAAAATGCATGGAAAGGTAGTCCTTTGCCCGATCCCCAAAGAATAAATCCATCCAAGGCTCGGTAAAAAATTCCATGGACATGGAGTGGGTTTCTGCCGTTTCCATGGTCAACTGATTGTGCTCATGAATGGGTAGATCCGCTGTAATATAACCCTGGAAGGCGTGTCCGCATTCGTGGGTAATCACATCACAGTCTCCGGCTGTGCCGTTGAAGTTGGCAAAGATAAAGGGCATGTGGTAGTTGGGAAGCATTTCCATATACCCGCCGGTTCTCTTGTTCTTTCTGCCCAGCACGTCGAAAAGCTCCATTTTCATCATATCCTGCATAAACTTGGAGGTTTCCGGAGAAAGAGCATCGTACATCTTCTGTCCTGCTGCCAGGATTTCCTCCGGTGTTCCGATGGGGGCAGGATTTCCCTCCTTGAAAAATACACCTTCATCATAGTAATAAAGCTTGTCCAGCCCAAGGCGCTCCCTTCTTCTCTCATGAAGCTTTTGGACAAATGGCACCAAATCCCGTTTTACCTGCTGGCGGAAGGAGGCAATCTCCCTCTCCCCATAACAGTTTCGATTCATTCTGGCATAGCCGATTTCCGTAAAATCCGGATACCCCATCATCTGCCCCTGCTCGGTACGATTCTTTACCAAGGCATCATAGATAGAGTCCAGCTTCTCCCCATTGTCCTCAAAGAACTTGGTATAGGCTTTCCATGCCTTTTTACGCACCTCTCTATCCTCTGCCGTAAGGTAGGGTGTCATAAGAGACAGATTCAGATTCTCTCCCTCCCAGGGAATCTTTGCGGAAGCCAGAAGCTTACTGTATTCGGTGGTCAGTTCATTTTCCTTTTGC
>CALIEL010000014.1 GCA_938022235.1 Oribacterium parvum | reverse complement strand
GTTTTTCGCTTAGTATCCGCTACGTGGCGAAGCTAGCGAGAGCGTGCCCCAAATTCAGACCTATATTGCATAGAAAATTATTTTGATTTTTTACAGCTCCTTTTTATCTCCAAATAAACCAGACAAAGAGATAACCGGTGCCTGCCGCGGCCAAAGTAAAGGGAATTCCGATTTTCATAAATTCGCCGAAGCCTACCTTGTAGCCCTCCTGCTTAAGCATTCCTACCGCAGTGATATTTGCACTGGCTCCGATGGGGGTGATATTTCCTCCCAGAGTTGCGCCGGTTAAAAGTCCAAAATACAGAAGATAGGGTTCAATCTGTAAAAGCTGGCAAATACCGGTAATGATGGGAAGCATGGTTGCCACATAGGGAATGTTATCAATAAAGGCAGAAAAGATTACGGAACCCCAAACAATAATACTGTACAAAAGGAAAAGATTGTTTCCTCCCAGCTTTACGATTCCTTCCGCCGCAAGGTCTATTAAGCCCACATCGGTAATGCCCTGAATCACAAGGAAAAGCCCCATCAAAATCATAAGAGTTTCTCTATCCACAGAAAGCAAAGACTTCTTGAGATTTTCCGGCATTTTCTTCACATGAAAATCCACCGCCATACAGATGACAGCGATAACGCAACAAATCAAGCCGTTAATAATACCGGGAGTGTTGGGAATGAAGGAGGCCACAATCAGAGAAACCACCACCCCGATTAAAGCAATACTGGGAAAATATCCCTCTACCTCGGTTTTTTCCGTAGCCTCCACCGGCTGACGGAATTTTCTAAACAAAAGCATCATAATCGGCACGGTCGCCATGGCTCCCAGCTCTACGGAAAAGAACATTCCCGGTTTTCCCTTCATAAAGAAAAACTCCATGAAGTTCATCTTGGCATAGCCCCCCAACATAATGGAAGTGGTATCGCCCACCAGGGTCGCCGCTCCTTGTAAATTGTAGGACACCGCAATGGATAAAAGCATGGGAACCGGGCTGATTTTGATTTTCTTACAAATGGCAAGTCCCACCGGGGCAATCATCAAAACCGTAGCCACATTGTCGATGAAGGCGGATACTGATCCTGCAAATAAGGACATCAAAATGATAACCCACATCACATTGGAACATTTATCCAATATAATCTCTGCCAGACGGTTGGGCATCTTGGATTCAATAAAGTAATACACGATGACCATGGTTCCGCCAATCATCATTATCACGTTCCAGTTAATGACGGACAGGAGGTAGAGGGGATTTCTCTGTAATATATCTAATCCCACAAAAAGGAGGGCCACTGCCCAAATGGCATATAGCCTCCATTCCTGTTTTACAATCATCACCACATACATGAGAATAAACAAAATCAATGCAATACTTTGTAATGGCATCCCTACTGCTCCTTTACTGTAAAATATCCGGTCTCACTAGCTTGCTTCCTATACCACTGTTTTATAGTCGCTCTATGATCGCTTTATACGGATTTATCTCACTTTCTTACCCTAATACTACTAGGCAAAGAAAAAACTCCCGCAAAGCAGGAGCTGTTTTTCCTTTGTTATGCTATTGTGCCCTAAGCTATTAAGAATGTCAAGAATTCTCTTCTTTTTGATACTTCGCCCCATTTCCAAAGGGGAAAGTTCCCTCTCCTACCCCTTTCAGAAAATGATACTTGGCAATCCCTAAATCCACCATGTCCATATCGTAGTTATCCGGCACGGAAGCTCGAAGTTCCCCATGCTCATAAAAGAACTTCGGCTTTTGCTTATTTAAAGCACTGGGCGCTAAGGCTACCGCCTCCATCCCCTCCTGAATCCAATGAGGGTAGGAATCCTGTCCGGAAATGCGTTCATGCCAAGGCTTTTTCTTCATAGGGAATAAACTGCCGATCAGCTTTCTACCGATTCCCTCTTCTCCACTGTGTCCAAGCGCAATTACCGCCTGAATATGCTCATCCTCCGGATAGCAGAAGCTTTCCCGGTCAAAGGTTCCTCCAACCCAGCAGCTCCCTATTCCCAGATCTTCCACAAACAGTACCAGCTCTTCCCCATAGAAACCGATTTTCTCCCGAAAATGGGCAAGTCCCGCATTTCCCTTTAAGAGAATCAAACTGCGAACATTTTTAAAAAGTCCGTAGCTTTTCCGAAAATCCTGAAATGCTCTACTGCCGTCTTCTTCAAATTCTATCGTAAGTCCTGTTTCCAGATTGATTGCAGAAATTTTATTTTGAATCGCCTCCATTTCCTCCTCGGACAGAGGGGCCGGAGTAAAAATACGATGTGATTTGCGATGTAGGATTGCGTCTGTCATGCTTTTCTTCTAATTAGCCTTTCTTTTTAGAATTTATTTCTTTCGTTTCCTTCAGCGTTGATAGCTATTACAAAATTTATTACCGACTTTTATGACCCAGCTTTGTGCCGACTTCTTCTCTATTTTCAGTAGAAGAAAATACCCTTCCTAGTATAGAAAGTTTTTTGCAAAAAGCAAGGGAGAGGATGTCACTTCCCCTCCCTCTCCTATTCCGCCTTTAGCAGTGCGCTTACCAGTGCCGGAATCGCCGCAAAATCCTCTTCCTTGGCCACCCATTCCGCCCGAATATTTTCAGGAATGACATTATAGCCTGCTTCCTTTAAGGACTCCTGTAAAACCTTCACGGACTCTCCGCTCCAGCCATAACAGCCAAAGGCCGCTGCCTTTTTCTTCTTAAACTTCAGCTGCTTTAAAAACTCCAGCCAGCCTGCCACAGAAGATAAGACAGAATTTCCCACGGTGGGGGATTCTACCGCAATGGCCTTGGACTTAAAGACCTCCGTCATCACTTCATTTTTATCCGACTTGGAAATGTTAAAAACCTTCACCACAGTATCCGGACTTTGCCGATGAATCTCCTCCGCAATGCTGTAGGCAATCTTTGTAGTGCCCTCCCACATGGTATCAAAGGCAATCGTCACCTGATTTTCCTGATAATCTTGAGCCCATTCCGCATATTTTTCCACAATCTGCATGGGATTATCCCGCCAAATGGCGCCATGGGAAGGAGCAATCATTTCTATCGGAAGATTTAAAGCCGTAATCTCTTCCAGCTTTTTCCGTAAAATCGGAGCAAAGGGGGCCACAATATTGGCATAGTACTTCATGGCTTCCTTCATGAGAACGCATTGATTTGCCTTGTCGTTAAAAAGCTCCTCCACCGCATAATGCTGTCCAAAGGCATCCATGGAGAAAAGGATATTGTCCCCGGTTAAAAAAGTTGCCATGGAATCCGGCCAGTGGAGCATCCGCATTTCCAGGAAAATAAGCTTCTTACCATTTCCGATATCCAAGGAATCCCCGGTCTTAACCACGTGGAAATTCCACCCCCTCTTGCCATACTGCCCCTCAATGCTTTTTACCGCATTTGCCGTGCAATAAATCGGCACATCCGGAATCTCCTCCAAAATGGTGGTAAGAGAGCCGGAATGGTCGCACTCCCCATGATTTGCCACGATAAAGTCAATCTTTTTCAGATCAATTTCCTTTTTCAGATTCTCCACAAAGTCAAAACGATGGGGTGTCCAAACCGTATCCATCAAAACCGTCTTTTCTTCCTCGATGAGATAGGCATTTTGGCTGGAACCGTTTATGATGGAATAATCATCCCCATGAAAATGCTGTAATTCCCAGTCGATATAGCCTATCCAACTGACATTTCCCTTTACTGCTTTTCTCATCTTATTCTCCCAAAGAATTCTCTTATGTACTCTAAATGTTCTCTTATGCCAAACTGATTAACAAAGCCATTTTGAAATTTCCCTTGGCTGTTACTGCATGTCGACCTGCCTTGGCAAAATGGAACTCTTCTCCGGCATGAATCACATGGTCCACACCCTCATATTGAATCACTGCTTCTCCTTCCAGCGCAAATACCATAGCTTCTCCCGGAGCTGCGTGCTCGGAAAGACCGGTTCCCTCTGAAAAGGACATCAGCACAAACTTCATTTTCTCATTGTGCATCAAATCCATGTTTACAATCTTACCCTCCTGATAGGGGAGTAAGTCTGCCAAATGAAAAACCTCACCTGCTTTTACCGCTTCATTCATAAAATCTTCCCTCCTTATGGAAATTTCTGTGTATACTGCACCTTTTTCACTACGGATCCCCACCGGTTTCTCCACCGGGGTGAGAATGGCCTGCCCCTTGGAAAGGAACTTCCCTTCTCCTGTTCCGTAAACTTCTATCTCCCCCTCCGCTACGAAAAGTAGCTTATGATAGGGATAAAGCTCTGCACTGATATCTGTCCTCTCCGCCATGGAAAAATAAATAACGGCATTTTCTCCCGGATGAATCTGCTTGGATACGGTACAGCCCCGTACCGGTGGATTCTCTCTTGCTATGGAAAACACTTCTCCGACTTTTTCTTTCATAAGCCTCCTTTCTTTGCTGAAGGACTTTGATTTTGAAAATGCTTCAGACTTTAAAAACATTGCTCTTGAAGTCTCTTTAAGCTCTAAAAAATTCTCCCTTGAAACAATTTAAACTTTAGCTTTATAAGAGGCTTGCATCTTTAAATCCTTCTTACAAAGTCTATTGTATACAATATAAAAGATATGTTTGTTGCAAATGCAACATTTTATCAAAGATAACTCTTTTTCACAAAGTATTCAAGGGCTGCATTTTATTCCTCTTCCTCAAGTAGCTCATGCTCATGGATGTTCTTCCCTGCTCTCATATCTGCAACTCTTCTTTCCAAAGGACTTGCATTTTCTGATCCGGTCTGCTTCCATTTCCAAAGAGCCGTTCCGAAAATGAGGGCATAGCCCACGAAGCTATAAACGTCCGGAATTTCCCCAAAGACCACAAAGCCTAATAAAGCCGCAAAGAGCACCTGAGAATAGTCAAAGACGGATATTTCCTTGGCCGGCGCATAGGCATAAGCCTTGGTCACAAAGATCTGACCCACCGCCGCACTGCAGCCCGCTAAAATCAAATATACTGTTTGCTGTATAGACATTGGCTTGTATTGCAAAAGAAAAAATGGAAGCAATACCAAAACGGAAAACATCGAAAAAGAAAAGACCACTACCGGTCCTTTCACGCCACCTAAGCCTACCTTGCGAACAAAGGTATAGGCCGTTCCCGCCGAAAATCCACCAAAAAGTGCCACCAGTGCAGGAAGTCCCACGATTCCCTGCCCGGGCTTCACCACAAAGGCTGCTCCCAGTAAAGCTAAGAGCACGGAAACAATCGCCATCTTATTGGGCTTTTCTCCCAAAATAAAAATAGACATTACAATAGCAAAGAAAGGCGCCATTTTCTGTAAAATACTGGCATCCCCCAGCTTCAGATACGTAATTGACCAAAAGTTACAAAGAATCCCCAAGGTTCCAAAACAACAACGAAGAAGTAGAGGAATCCTAAGCTCCTTGGGGACAGAATAATGCAATCCCTGCTGCCGCATCATCACAAAGGCAATCAAAGCCGCCACACAATTTCGAAACATTGCTTTCTGCATGGTAGGCAGATCTCCGGAAAGCTTTACAAAAAAAGCCATTCCCGCAAAGCCTGCCGCAGAAAGGATTATGGAAATGATTCCCTTTATTTTACGCTCTTTTTCTAATCTGATTTCTTCTTTCATTTACACTACTCTACTTTCCCTTTTACTCCATGATCCACCGAATCCCCTTTTCGATTCTTTGCTCCACTTCACAAAAATGGTTTCCGGGATTTTGCTCAAACTTCACACAGTATCCCGAGGATTGGTAGTGCTCTACCAGTTCCCGGGTTTTTCTTTCTATGGTGGACAGGACGGCATGCATGGTTCTCGCTTCCTCTGTTCCCAAGGAAAGATAGAGCCTCTCCGCTTTGCTCAGCATTTTCTTCTCCTTGGCAAAGGAAACAAAGTCCGGATACCAAAGGGAGCCGGAGACAGAAGCAATCCGAGAAAATAAAGAACTTCGGTAGCCGGCATATAGGGCAAAAAGACCGGCCAAGGAATATCCGGCCAACGCATAATATGTAGGCTCTTCTCCAAGAATTTCTACTGCCCTCGGAATAATTTCCTTTTCTAAAAGGAACAAATATTCATCCGCTCCGCCAATAAAATCCTTCTCATTTTTAATAAGAGCAGGACTATCCCAGGGGCACATGTCCTTCTGCCAGTTTAAGTTATTGATACAAAGAAGTGGAAAGCTAAAGTACTCCTGCCCCTGCAAAAGCTTTACCACCGCCTCTTCCTCTTCGGAAAAGCAATGAAGAATCAGTAGAGGAGGGGATAATTGGACTTCTGATGATTTGACTTCTGATAATTTCCCTCCCAAAGCTCTTGCTTCCATAGTCTGACCATTTGTGTTCAGACTGGTATTTGTATTCGCCTGATTTAATTTCTTCTCTACCATACTTTCAAGCGGTTGATACAGTGTCGCTTTCTTTCCCTCTACGGAAAAGGACGATATCTTCAGCTCTTTTTCCATTCCTATATTCTCCATTCCTATTTTTTCCAGCTCTGCTTCCAACAAATCCGGTTTCTGTATTCATGGTTTCTTTATCCATGGTTTCTACATCGCTGCTTCTGTATCCATAGTTCCTACATCGCTGCTTCTGTATCCATAGTTCCTACATCGCTGCTTCTGTAGCACCGGCCTCTGTATCTCAGATTCATACACATCCGGCTGCTCCATTTATCAAAGTATCATGCTCTGGATATTTTCTATACTATAGCATTGTTTTCCTTTTCGGAATACAAATCTAAAAAAATCGGAAATCCCGGGGATTTTTGTAGATTGCCTTCTCATTTGTGCTAAAGTAAAGCTATTAGTTATCAAACTAAGGATTTTTTCAGCAAATGTTATAGCTATAAACTACAATGCTACAGAACCGTTTCATTATAAATCAATTTCATCGGAAAGGAGTTACTATGCAGAAAACCATATATCTTGCAGGCGGTTGCTTTTGGGGAGTAGAAGCCTATTTTCAAAGAATTCCGGGAGTGCTCTCTACCTCTTGCGGTTACGCCAACGGAAACAGCAGAAATCCCAGCTATAAAGAGGTTTGTCACAACAATACCGGCCATGCGGAAATTGTAAAAATCGACTATGACCCGGAGCTCCTGCCTTTAAAAAATCTTTTGCGCTATTATTTTCGTATAATTGATCCTACCAGCTTAAATAAGCAGGGAAATGATGTGGGCACCCAATACCGCACCGGTATCTACTATGTAGAAGAAGCGGACAAAGAGATCATTCAGGAGGCTCTAAAAAAAGAGCAAGAGCAGTACAGCTCTCCTTTGGTGGTGGAAGTGCTTCCCTTGGAAGCCTTTGACTCTGCGGAAGAATATCATCAGGATTATCTGCATAAAAATCCGGGAGGCTACTGCCACATCTCCCTTGCCCTGGCGGATGAGCCATTGATTGATTCAGAGCAATATCAGCCTCTTTCCGAAAAAGAACTACAGGAAAAGCTGACAAAAGAGGAATACAATGTGCTGGTGCATAGTGCCACGGACCGTCCCTTTGAAAATGTTTATTGGGATACAAATGCTAAAGGGCTTTATGTGGATAGAGCCACCGGAGAGCCGTTATTTTCCTCCAAAGACAAATTTCACTCCTCTTGCGGATGGCCCAGCTTTGCAAAGCCCATTGCCGGAGAAGTAATCCGATACCTGGAAGACAACAGTCTGGGAATGCGTAGAATAGAAGTCCGTTCCCAGGGTGGAGACTACCATCTGGGCCATGTCTTTCATGACGGCCCAAGAGAACTGGGCGGCCTCCGCTACTGCATTAACTCCTCTTCTGTCCGCTTTATTCCCTATGAAGAAATGGAAAAAGAGGGGTATGGGGAACTGAAAAAATATATATAAAAATCCACCTTCCTTGCCTTAGTTGCCGGCGCAACTAAGTTCCCTCCGGTTCCTATACGTTCTGACGTTCCATCTGCTCTTCAAATCATATTGAAACGAAAACAAAGTATGATAAAATAGTAAAAATTAATGTTTGAATAGTACGGAACAAAAACAGAGACGATAACTAAACTCTCTTAAAGAGAAAAGGCAAGGAGGACGAAATGAAAGCAAAAAAACAACTACTTTTAGTATTATTCCTTCTTCTTAGCTTTATTTTCCTGTCTTGTGCAAAGGCAGAAAAAGAAGCCGGCGGGACGGACAAAACAGGGGCGGAATCCAGTGATTCACAGGAGCAGCAGAAGGACAACGGAGAAGAAAAAGAAGCACAAGCTGAAAGCATGATTATAGGAATGCCCCATATCCTTTTAGAAGAAATCGGAGAAAGGCACACGGATGCAAACTATCATTATCTTTATAGTATAGAAAGCACTAAGTTACAGCTGAAGGAAGAGGGTGAGGAATTTAATGCCCTGAGAAAGGCCTTTGAAGACTATAACAAGGAAGTAGAAGAGCTCTATCAAAAGGATTTTGCGGAGCTGGTAAATATCGCTAATACTTCAGAAGAGGCCAAAAGGAATGTGGCGAACTACTTGGGAAATACTCCTGAAGTGAAGACCAATAGTGATGTTATTAGAGCAGACAAAAGCATCGTCAGCATTTTAAATTCCAAATCCATAGATTACACGGGAAGCGGAAGCGAGTATCAGCACTATTCTGTGAATTTTGATAGTAAAAGCGGAAAACGACTGGCTTTTTCCGATGTGGTAAAAGACAGGGACAGCTTCTTTGCTTTGGCTGAAAAAAGAGCGCAGGAATCCGCTGGTACAGCTGTGGAATTTCCTCCTGCACTTTTACAGAATATAAAAGAAAAGGGAGATGCACTTACTTGGACGGTAAATGCGGAGGGCGTTTCTATATATTCCGATATCGATCTTACCGGCCGGTCTCTTAAGTCCCCCAAGGTTCTTACCGTATATTTTGATGAAGGGGAGAATCTATTCGTCGAAGAATATACTAAAACGGAAGAGGACTATGTAATCCCACTTTTTGACAACATGTATCTGGATGTAGATGTGGACGGAAGCGGAAAACGGGAGCCCGTTTATCTGAAAAAACAGGAAGAAGAGGGAATGTTTTATTTGGATATTTCCGTCGTTTCCGGCAATAGGGAAAGTGGAGCTGTGGAAGGCATTGACGGAACTCCTTATCTTCTCAAAAAGTCCGGAAAATACTACATTTACCTCTTTAAGGATGAAGATGACGGGGTAACTTTACTCTATCGAATCGACCTTTCTACCATGGAATTAAAACCGGAAGAAAACTGGTATGTGGATCTATCTGCCAGAGAATACTACTTTAAAAATGTAAACAATATCGAATACACGCATCTTCTCAAGGAAAATTTTACGGATGCGAAAGGGTTTTGTGGAGCAGAAGACAACGGCTTTCTCAGTACCAATACTGTAGAAATGGACTGGTTGATTGATGCGGAAGCTTATCCAAAACCAAATGGAAACCGATACAAAATAACCAGCAATCATGTTATCCAGGCTATTCAAGATGTTCCGGTTCAAGAAGTAGATGCAAATGGAAACGTGCTAAAAGAAGGAACTATCCCCGCCGGTTCCTATCTCCTACTGATGTATACGGATAATGCCTCTTACATGGATATGCGAATTATTGATGAAAAATATATAGATAATGAAGGAAATGAGGACTTCAGCATTTTTAACCTAAATGATTTTAGTCAATTCCAATACAATGGAACTTGCTACCGAGTACCAGTTGAAAGAGATACGCAGAATTGGACTTTAAATATCAATGGCAAAGACGAAAATGAACTCTTTCGAGGAATGCTATATGTTGGCTAATCTTGGCTAAGATCAACGCATGCCGGCTCTGATACAATCTTAAAGATAAAAAAAGAAGTGAATAAAAATTCCACTATCTCTTCTCGTCCATTATCCCTGGATGAGAGGAGATATTTTATTGCACACCTTATCCATTAACGGATATTATCCGAATATGGAGTCTAGTATATTTATATTGACTCCTTTACAATAATAGCACTACATAATCCTGTCTATTCTTCTCATTTTTCCTAAGACTTTTCTTATTCCTATTTCTAAAAGGAGAATCTCATGTCACAATTTCAAGCAAACAATCCTGAAAATTCAAAAGAGAAACACACATTACAAAAATCAAGCTCTCAGTTAGAAGTAAAACAAGCTATAATATCATCCCTAACTCTTATGGATGATATCTTTATCAAAATAGTATTGCAGGATAAGCGATGTACTGAATTTATTTTACAAGTTATTATGGAAAATGATTCTTTACGCCTGAAGGAACAATGGATTCAGAAGGACATTCCCAATATTCATGGACATTCTCTTGTCTTGGATTGCTACTGCGAGGACAAAGATCACAATCTATATAACATTGAAATCCAAAATGATTCTCAAGAAGCAATCCCTAAGCGAGCCAGATTTCACGCCAGTCTGATAGATATTCATTCTCTAAAGAAAGGACAAAATTTCAAGCAATTACCCAAAACTTATGTTATATTTATTACAGCTAAAGATATTTTCAAACAAGAATTACAAGCCTATCATATTGAAAGAATCATTAAAGAAAATGGCCAGCCCTTTGATGATGGCTCTTATATTATATACTTTAATACCTCGAAAATAGAAAATAATAGCTTGGGAAGACTGGCAGAAGATTTTCATACCAACGATCCCAAGCAAATGCATTCTACAATACTATCCAAAAGAGTAGCAAAACTTAAATCTACCGACCTTATGCAGAAAGGAGACAAAAATATGAATATTCTTTTAGAACGTTATCGCCAAGCTGCCCTGGAAGAAGGAAGAGAAGAAGGCAGTGAGAAGTTAGCACAATTAATGGGTATTTTAGCGGAAAACGGTAGACTGGAAGATATCAAAAAAGCTTCCAAGGATAAACGCTACAGAAAAAAACTCTTTCGTGAACTGAACTTAATGTAGAGTCCGTTCTACTATCATGCATGCTTTACAGTGCCCCCAGCTTAATCTCTTTTAAGCTATGCTTTTCTACCTGTAAATGAATCCCTTCTCCTTGGAAGCTGATTTCCTTAGCCTCCTCCGGCAGCTCATAAAGGGTGCCGGAAAGAACCTGCTCTCCATCATTCACAAAAAGCTCAAAGGAAAAACGATCCAGCAAAAGTCTAAGCGAAAGCTCTTCCGAACATCCCACGTAAATCCTTCTTACTTCACAAATGCTGGCCGATCTTCCTGCATGACTTCTATCCACAGTCAAAATTCCCGATACAAAATCATATGTACAAAGGACATAAATTTCTCCTTGCTTTGCAAATTTCATTTGGAAGATACCCTTACGCTCAAAGCTGTGCTTCGGTGCGGAAATCTGTAGACTAAGATCCAGCAACTTCCCCTCTAATTCCGCAAAGCTTTTCTCTTCTTTCTCGCAGGAAATCTCCAAGTCTACCGTATCTTTATAGAGCTCCTGAATTTCCGGAATGGGACGCTGGCAAAGTCTGTTTCCCTGGAAAAACAACTCTCTGGGAAAAGACATTTGTCCATACCACTTGGCCTTCTCCGGAGCATTTCCACCGGCTTCCGGAGCCTGCATCCATCCTATCATGATGGTTCTTCCATCCTTTTCCATGGTCTGGGGCGCATAAAAATCAAAGCCTAAATCCAAAGCCTGGGTCTTCGCCGTTTTCATAGTATTCTCTATCAAATCTACCATGCTTTCCTGCTCCGACTCTATTTCGGCCTCCTCCCCCACAAAAACGACCGTACAATTTCCATTCCTAAACAAGGGACTTGTATTTTTCATATTCATAACCGAAAGAGAAAGCACCGGGCGTCCTTCCAAGAAAAAGAAATCCGGACACTCCCACATTCCACCGAAGCTACCGTCATTTTCCCTGATTGTGGACAAATACTGCCACTCCACCGCATTTTCCGAAGAAAAAAGCAGAGCCGCTCCAAGATTGTCCTTTTTCTTTCTGGCTACGGTTACCGCATAGTATTTTCCGTCTTCCCCAATCCAAAGCTTAGGATCTCGGAAATCTTCTATCGTGAACTCTTCCGGTAACTCCTTTTCTGAAATCACCGGATTTCCCTCATACTTTTGATACTGTCTCCCATCCCCTCTTGCAATGCACTGGGTTTCCCTACGAATTCCATTTTTCCCTGATAAATCCGTAGAATAATCCGGAGCCTTGGTATAATCCGCAGTATACATAATCAGATGGGAGCCATCCTTATCCGTAATGGCTGTTCCGGAAAAAACACCGATTTCATAGTCTTCATCCGGTGCAAAGCATGCCTCATGATAGTCCCAGTGGAGTAAATCTTTGGAAGTCCAGTGCCCCCAATGCATCGCATCCCATCTGGTACTATAGGGATTGTATTGATAAAAAAGATGATACTCCCCTTTGTAGAAGGAGAAACCATTTGGATCATTGAGCCAGCCTATTGCAGGACTTAAATGAAAACCCGGTCGCTCCTGTCTTTGGATCTCTGAAAAATGTGCCTTTTCAAAAGAGCGGGCAAGGGATAATTTCTTTGAAATTTTATTCATATTACTCCTATTATTCATTCTTTTAGAAAGATTATTTTCCCATTAAATATCTTTCCTTTTCTTTCACCGTCATGGTGCTCATGCCTTGGATTAATTCAACGGGTAGAACAATCTCTTTTTCTTCCACCATGCTTCCTTGTATTTTGTTTAATAGTACCTCCACACCTTTTTTTGCCAGTGCTTTAATTGGTTGCCTGATACAAGTAAGTGTAGGAAAAATCATATCCCGAAGATTCGTTCCATCGTAAGCCACAAAACGAATATCTTCCGGAATCCTTTTCCCCTTTCTTTGAACATAACGCATAAAATGTATGATTAAAGCATCTGTCCCAAAAACTCCATCCACATCCGGGTATTGTGAATAAACGTCTCGTACTAAATCCTGATAATATCGGTCAGCGAATTCATTCCATTTAACATAAATGTTTTCACATTTTACACCTGCTTTTTGCATCGTTTCTTCAAATACCTCATGACGATCCATAAAAGGAAAATGCTCTGTAGCTTCTTGGTCTCGGAACTGTAAAACTTTTTTACATCCAACCCGCAAAAATTCTTTTGCCGCTAAGCCGCCGCCTTCTTTATGGTTCACAGTGATTCTAGGTATTTGCCCCGGTACAAATACGGTATCAAAAGAAACTACCGGTCCATTCGCCTCTTTATATCCTTCTGTTTGTAAAGAATGTGTACAAGTCAAAATGCCATCTACAAGATTTCGGTTTAGCATCTCTAAATACTCTTTTTCCTGAGAACGATCCCCATTAGTATTACAAATCATGGTTTTATAGCCTGCTTCTCTAAGTTCTAGTTCACACACTGATACTAACTGAGCAAAAAAGGCACTGGATATGTCCGGAACAATAATCGCAACAATATTGGATTGCTTTTTTAATAAATTTCTCGCCAACTCATTAGGCTTATATTGTAATTCGCGGACAGCCTGTTCCACTTTCTTTCTAGCCTTTTCAGAAGCATAGCCACTTTGGTTTAATACTCTGGAAACCGTGCCAATACTTACCCCTGCTTTTTTTGCAACATCCTGAATGCCCGCCATAACTTTCTCCTAATGACAACTCATATCTATTATTTTTTCTATATCGAAAGGTATTATATCAGAAAAAATATTCTCTTTTTATTATATCCTTCTAACCTTTAATTCCCGTGGACGCAATACCTTCTACATAATACTTCTGCATAAAAATATACATAATCAGCATAGGAAGAGATGCCAAGGTTAATGCAGCCATAATTGCACCATAATGAATTGGTTGGGTTCCAAAGAAAGTTTGCACGGCAAGCTGTACAGTTCTTTTTTCTGTTCCGGTAGTAATTAAAAATGGCCACATAAAATCATTCCATCTTGCTACAAAGTCTAAAATAAAAACTGTCGCAAATACCGTCTTTGCAAGTGGAAGCACAATTTGGAAGAATGTTCTGATTGGACCGCATCCGTCAATAGCTGCAGCTTCCAATAAAGAATCCGGGATATCCAAAAAGTAGCTATAAAACATATAGATGGAAAAGCAGTTCATCATGAAAGGAATTGCTAATCCTGCCATGGTATTTACCCAGCCTAATTTTGCCATTTCAATGTATAAAGGAAGTAAAATTGCCTCTACCGGCATAGACATTAATGCGATAACCAGAGTCAGAATCAATCCCCTTCCTCTAAATTTCATTTTTGCTAAAGCATATCCGGCCATGGAGCCAAATGCTAAATCTCCCAATAACACTACTCCAATATAAGTAAAAGTGTTTCCTAAAATTTGCGGAACATTTAATCGTTGAAAAACCTCAATATAATTATCGATTGTAAAATGTACCGGAATAAATGTTTGTAAGGAATTAATATTTGAAAAAATTTCTATTTCCGGTTTAAAAGATGCAGCAATCATCCAAAGCAAAGGAGAGACAAAGATTAAACCAATTACCGCATTTCCTCCGTAAAACAAAATATTCCAAAGGATTGAATTACTTCGTTTATTTCCCATCGTTCCCTCCTTAATTGGTCTTTGTCAACTTCTTTACAATCATAGATAGGCCAACTACGATAAAGAAAAATATAGCTGCCACCGCACAAGCATATCCAAAATTTCCCTTCTGGAATCCCTGTTCGTAGATATAATACACAAGGGTTTTGGTTCTGTTTTGTGGGCCTCCATGAGTCATAATATAGGGCTGTGTGAAAAGCTTCATAGCCTGAATCAAGGTAATCATCAAGACATATTTTATTGTATTTGCCAGTCCTGGAAGGGTGATAAATAAAAACTGTTGTACCTTATTTGCACCATCTACGGAAGCAGCCTCATATTGATCGGAAGGAATTCCATTGAGTCCGGCAAGAAAAATCATCATTTGATAACCTGCTCCTTGCCATGCAGACATAAAAATAATGGCGTTCATGGCCGTCTTTGGATCATTTAAGAAATTAATAGGTTTCATACCAAGCTTCACCAGCAAAGCATTGATAAGTCCGCTACTGGGATTAGAGTTGTAGAGAATAATCCATAAGATAGCGATAACTACCATGGAAGTTACCTGAGGACTGAAATACATCGTACGAAAAACGGAAACTCCCTTTTTCCTGGCACTAACCAGAACAGCTAAAGCAAGTGCTAAACTTGTTTGGAAAGGTACAACCAGCAAAGTAAAATACACCGTGTTCTGCAAACCCTGCCAAAAGTTCTTGTCTTTAAATAGTTTACTGTAATTCTTTAAACCGGAAAAAATAATATTATCCGGTCGCATAACCTGGTAGGTAAAAAAAGAAAAATAAATAGTTAAAATAATGGGAATAATCAAAAATGCCATCAATAAGATTACTGCCGGCCCGGTCATCAAATATCCACTCAACTGTTGTGTAGAAAAGCTCTTTTTGGTCATAGCCTATCTCCTATATAGAAGGAACGGGAACCGAAAATTCGGTTCCCGACGGTTTCTACGTTGCTTTTTCATACCACACTATTATTTAGCATAGTATGTATCATAATCCTCTTGGAAATCTTTTGCTACTGTATCCAATTCTGTCTTAGCATCAGAACCCGCAAAAACATTTAAAGCTGCTGTTGCAAAGCCCTGAGACAATACGGAATAAGAAGGTGTGCTGGGACGTGCCTTTCCTGTATTCTCAAGCTGCCACTTGAAGAGCTTTCTAGCTCCCTCATCCCATCCGCTCATCTTGTCATAAGAAGATGTACGAGAAGCCGGCTTCGCAATAGCACTTGCATACTCTGCCACATTCTCAGAACTCATAAGATACTGTAATACTTCCTTTGCCACTTCAGGATTCTTGCTGTCCTTAGTAATTGCCGCAGTCCAATCTCCGGTTGGAGAAACAGCAGTGCCATCATTTGCAACGGGGTAATAAGAAACGCCCCAGTTCAGATTTGACTTCTCTAAATCTGCAATGTTCCAAGAACCTCCAATAAGAGTAGCTGCTTTACCATTTAAAAACTCATCCTTTACCGGATCAATATTAGCAATTCCCTCTTGAATGAATTTATTTAAATACTCCATGGTCTCTATAGACTGCTTGCTATTTACATATCCTTCTGCCTTGCTACCATCCTCGTTGATGAAATCAGCTTTATTCTCATAGAAAAATGGCTCTAAAGCATAAATTAATCCTTCGCCTTTATCCATGATGATATTTGTTCCTACATAATCTTTTGTTGTCAATTTCTTAGCATTCTCATAGAAAGTATCCCAAGTCCATGCCTTAGAAATATCTGTGTCTGAAGGATATTCAATACCTGCTGCATCTAAGTAGTCTTTATTGTAATACAATGCCACAGAAGACTCTGTTGGTCCAATACCATATAACTTCCCATCATAAGTATTCTGTTGAATAGAAGATGGCATGAAGTCCTTCTTATCTTCCTCTGTATATACATCATCAATAGGAACTATAGTGCCATTGGCTGCATAATAAGAAATTGTCGGTCCGTCTACAAACAAAATATCAGGAAGATCTCCGGAGGTAGTTGCAGTAGTAATCTTATTCTCATAGGCGTAGGAATCCGCACGGTCGATGGCCTGTCTGGCAATCTGCTTATCAGGATGTTCTTTATTCCATGCAGCGATTTTTTCTGCCCACCAATCTTCAATTCCCTTCTCGTCCGCAGGGCTCCAAATTACCACTGCAGCAGTGGAAGCATCACCTTGGCCTGTAGCCTGTGCCTCACTACCTTCCTCCTGTTTTCCGGATGCAGATTCACCTTCTTTTGCTGCATCGGTTTTTGCAGTGTTCCCGGACGAACCACAGGCAGAAATACTTGCGGCCAGTAAAGTGATTGCTAACACACTTGAAACTAAACTTCTTTTTTTCATTGCTTCCTCCTTATTATCCATAAATGTGAAAACCTTTACATATCTTTTCAAAAAAATATCATCCAGGATAAAAATCATCCATTCTATGCCTTACTTACCGAACACGTGTATTATATATTCTTTCCCGTGCTATAAATAGCTATCATATCCGGTAGAAGTAAACTTATATGGATTACTTATTCTACAATCAACTTCCTTCTGAAAAGACAGGGGCTAATTCATATTATAAAAATTGAATCTTGCCGGTTTGTGGAAACCTTTTCATTTTCTGAGGACAGAATACATGCCAAATCATACATTGTCAACACGGAAAAGATAACGAATATCAAGTTTATATAAGCTACACAAAAAAGATAGGTTAATTTCGGTAAATATTTTTATGGAAATCATGATAGAAAATATTCTTGAATAATAACTATTCTTTTGCTTTAAAAAAAATTAATTTACTCCTTCCACTCTTACGCCCAGCTTTTCCACTTCCTTTTTTTCTTTCTCAGAAAATGTCTTATCCGTCACCAGTATATCAAATTCCTGAATGGAGCATATCTTCATCATCGCCTGCTTCTCAAACTTACTGGCATCTGCCAACAAAACAGACTGCTTCGCTTGCTGCAAAATAGCCTTTTTTAAAGCCACTTTTTCCAATGTGGGAGTACTCAGCTCCAGCTTTTCATTAATGGAAGATGCCCCTAAGAAGGCGATATCAAAAGAATAATCTTTCAATTGATTCACTGTATAGCTTCCCAAAGCAGAGCCGGTACTTTTCTGGATTTCTCCTCCGCAGAAAAAAATCCTTCCCTTTCCGCTTTGCAAAACTCCGGCAACCATTAAGTCCGTGGTAACCACAGACAAACCCTCACGTTCTTTTAATAATAGAGCCAGCTCCCTATTGGTGGTTCCCGCATCCAAGAAAATCACCTTGGTATCTTTAATAAGTTCCAAAGCCCTTTGGGCAATACGCTTTTTTGCCTCAATATTCTGCACTTCCTTCTCCTGATAAAGCACCTCATCCCGCAGAATGGCTCCCCCATGAAAACGCTCTATCCGGTTCTTTTCTTCCAGATATTTTAAATCTCTCCGAATGGTCATTCCGCTGACGGAAAACTGCTTCGCCAAATCATCTACGGAAACGGAACCATCCTTCTCCAAAATGGATAAAATGTTTTGCTGCCGTTCTCCTGATAACACCTTTTCTTTTTTCATGATTTCTCCCCTAGCTCATTCCGGTCCTTTTCTCCGAAAACATCTTAGCATATTTTATAAAAAAATGGCTTAGCTTCCCGAAAGAAACCAAGCCATTTATCCTCAAACATTTATCCTCGGAAAATTAGTGCATAATAAAGCTAAGGATAATAACTTCCAAACATCCTACTGCCCAGATAATAGTTGTGGTGATGGACCAAACACGAATCTGATCCTTTGCCTCACTTACGCCAAGAGTTCTGTTTACTACCCAGAAGTAGCTGTCATTGAAATAGCTGAAGAAGCAGGAGCCTACGCAACAAGCCAGGGCGGAAACTACAGGATTCGCTCCGGTAGCCAGGATAATCGGTGCAGAAATACTTGCCGCAGTAGTCATGGCTACGGTTCCGGATCCCTGGATAAAACGCATTACAGTGGAAATAACGATAGGAAGCAGGATAATCGGTACATTCATCGCGGTGATTCCCTCTGCCATATAGGTTCCCAGACCGGAATCCTTAATAATCTGTCCCAATGCTCCACCGCCACCGGTTACCAGCATAATGATTCCTGCAGACATCATTCCCTTTTCCATGGAAGCCAGAATATCCTTACGGCTCATATTTTTACCAAGAATGAAAATAGCCGTTAATAATCCGATGCCAACCGCAACGATAGGCTGTCCCAGGAAAATCAGGATATGGAAAAATCCGTCAGTCAACTTCATTGCCGTAAATACGGTATTCATTAAAATCAAGATGACCGGTAAAACAATGGGGAGGAAGGAGGAAAATGTAGAAGGAAGATTCTCAGATCCCAATTCAATGGATTTTCCGGATTCTACGCTACCCGCCTGTGCCTCCACAAGCTCATCATTTTCATTTACAATCCAGTTCATTTTCTTTGCGATATACTTTCTCGCATAGAAGATAGCTACAATGGTCATTGGGATAGAAAGAACCAAAGCCAATAAGATAAACTGTCCTACGTCCACACCGAAAATTCCGCAAACGCCCAAGGGTCCCGGTGTAGGGGGAACCATGGTATGGGTAATTACAAGACCTGCTGCAAGAGCCACACCCAAGGAAATCAGGGATTTCTTGGTAACCTTGGAAATTGCCTTTGCAATAGGGGACAGGATAATGAAGCCGGAATCACAGAAGATAGGAATAGAAACCAGGAAACCGGTAAAAGCCAAAGCCTCCTCTTCTTTATTCTTTCCGAATACCTTTAAGAAGCAAAGAGCCATTCGCTTCGCTGCTCCTGTTTCCTCAAAAATTGCACCCAACATTACACCGAAGCCGATGATAATACCGATGCTGGACAGGGTGTTTCCAAATCCGCTGGTAATGGACTGTAAAATACCGAACTTCGTTCCATTTTCCAAGGTGATGGTGTTCAAAGGCATTCCGCCAATCACGCCAATCACTACGGTGGTGATAATCAGAGCCAAAAAGGCCTGAATCTTTGTCTTTAATACCATGAAAATCAGTAACACAATACCGATTGCCAAGCCCAGGAGCATTTGCTCTCCATGTAAACCATTAACCATACTTTCCTCCTCTTTAGAAAAATACTTTACTTTTCCCCTTCGTTTTCAATAACTCATTTGCATAAGCCAATTTTTATGTCTTTCCAGTTCTTCTTAGTGCTTAAAAGCCTCTGCATACTTTGCCGCAAGACGAATCGCTTCTTCCATGCTGATACTGTCGGCGATACCGGTTCCGGCAATGTCAAATGCGGTTCCATGATCCACGGAAGTCCTTAAAATCGGCATACCGTTGGTAATAGCGATCGTTCTGTCAAAGTCCAGGGTCTTGGTAGCGATATGCCCCTGGTCGTGGTAGAGAGACAGTACGGAATTGTATCTTCCCTGTGCCGCCTGATGGAAAACGTAGTCCGCTCCGATAGGTCCAACTACAGGGTAGCCTTCTTTCTGCAGCTCTTCCACCGCCGGCATAATCTCTCTGACTTCCTCATCTCCGAACAATCCATGCTCTCCGCAGTGAGGATTTAAGCCGGCAATGGCCATTTTTCCGTCTGTAACCCCCAGCTTTTTCAAAGCCTCCAGACAGCGCTTCACATAATCCTTGATACGCTCCTTGGTAATCATATCCAGCATTTTCCGAAGGGAAACGTGTCTGGTTAAGAAGAATACTCTCATGCCGTTACACTCAAACATGGTCAACGGATCTTCCGTATTGGTTAAGGATCCAAAAATCTCCGTGTGCCCGATAAAGGGCACCTCTGCGGCCTTTAAGGATTCCTTGTTGATGGGGGTGGTAGCCACCGCATCCACCAGCTTGGCATTGGCCAGCTCGATAGATTTCTTAATATAGGAAAATGCAGCCTTACCACACATCGCGCTTACCTTTCCATAGGCAAAGTCCGCCATGGAAATTTCCCCTTCCTGCATATAGTAAAGGGTGTCCTTCTCTTCTCCACACTCCTCTACCTTTTCAATCTTTTTTAGGTGAATGGGAACTTTACAGATTTCCACTGCCTTTTCCAAAATCTTTCCATCACCAATGACCACTACCTTTGCAATGTCCTGGATTTCCTTTTTGGATACGGCCTTCACCACAATTTCAGGACCGATTCCCGCAGGATCCCCCATAGGTACTGCAATTACTGCTTTCTTCATTTTATCCTCCTTCTTTTTCATTATTTTCACTTTTGAAACCGGCAAATCTTGTTTTGTAAAATCTATTAGATTTACCATTTTATACAAAGAGCTTTTCCTTAAGGAAGGAAATACAACGAATAATGGCATCTCTTCCTCCCTGGCTGCCGCCCTTTGTCACCATATGCATTCCCGGGAAATCTCCCAGAAGCATTTCCCCGTGAGCCGCCAAGGGTAAAACTTCTTCCTCTAAGCTAAGGCCGGCGGTTTGGAAGCGTTTGCAAATAGATACCGTCACATCTCCACCACTACTGTATATTCCCTTAAAGCTCTTTTCCCGCTCACAGATTCGATGGGCAATCTCCGCAAAAGCCAGATTCATCTTATTGCTGATTTCTTCGATTTGGCAGGCTCTGCTTTCCGCAAGC
The DNA here is from genome assembly GCA_938022235.1 of Oribacterium parvum. GTDB lineage: Bacteria > Bacillota > Clostridia > Lachnospirales > Lachnospiraceae > Oribacterium > Oribacterium parvum_A. The sequence goes on along the minus strand of CALIEL010000014.1, from coordinate 3,885 downwards.
TTTCCAAGATCCACACGATTTTCCGGATAGATGCCGTCCCCCGTCACCGTGAAGACTCTATCCTTGTCCACATCCTTCAGGATGGCATCCACCACTCTTTGGACCTCCTGCTCCCACTGCTCTTCCCCTTCCAGAAGCGCCTTGGTTTCCACAAAAACGTTCTTGCATCTTTGAGAAAGCCACAACTCTTCCAGCTGCAATCTGGTATGAGGATTTACGCTGCCTACCACAGCCAAAACCTTGTTTTTCTCCTTCTTTTCCATGGGAGGAATTCTCTTTCTCACAAGACTTGCGGTAAACACACCGGGATCCACCGCCAAGACCTTTAGCTTGGAGGTTTCCACTGCATCCGCAATCAAATCAATGTCTTCCTGGCTTACACAATCCACCACAATAATGCGGTTTCCCTCATCCGCCAGCTTCCTCATGCAATCCGCAAGATAATGCTTTCCGTGCAGTAAATCCTTCATCAAAATGGAGGCAATAGGATATTTACTCTGCTTTCGGAACAGCTCAGCCACCTCCGGATTATTCACCGGCGTTTTCGGATCAATGGCAATGTCCGTCTTATGAAGCGGAAGTCCCTCCACCAACATATAGCCTCCGAGAACAATACGGGAGGATGTGGGGAAGCAAGCCACCACAATAGCCACATAGTCCTCCCCAAGGGATTCCAGCATGGCATCCACTTCCGCCCCCAGGTTTCCTCTAAGGGTACTGTCGATACGCTTACCATAAACCTTGGTATCTTCGTTCTTCAGTAAATTGCAAACATTGTGAACTCTCCTGTAAGCCAGATCCTGATCAATCCCTCTACTGTCCGTAGGATACAAAACGCAGTCGCACTGCTCCAGCATAGACAGCTCCAAACGCTCCGCATTTAAAACCGTATAGGCACTGTAATTCATCTTTTTCAGTAAAACTCCTGTGGCATTTGCCCCGGTTAAATCATCTGCGATGACAATACACTTTGGCATTCTTCTCCTCCGATTGTTGATCTATTTAAATGTGTTAGTATGTGCTAATTGTTGTTAATACACGTTTATTATATGTTCTATTTTGTTTATTCAAGAAACAATATAAACACACTTCACTTTATAGTCAATGAAATGCACAGAGAAATAAACAATTTTGTAGAATTAGAATAAAATAAACCGGAGGTTTTGTTGAAAATCCCATCCTTATATAGAGGATTAATTTACAAAACTATAGATTAGAGAACTTCCTTCAATGAATTTTTTTCACACAAAAAAACCGTACAATCTGTACGGTTTTTTACTATCTTTAAGTTCACTTAGGAAAAGGAAAAAGAAAGCACTTCTTCCTTCAAGGGAATGGATGGCGCAGCACCAAATCTGGAAATTGCTATTCCTGCAGCTCTGGCTGCCAAGTCCATGGCTTTCGGAACCGTTTCTCCATTTAAGATGCCTGCGATAAAATATCCGGTAAATGTATCTCCCGCCGCGGTAGTATCTACAACCTCCGACTTATAAGCTCTTTGACGGTGCATACATTCCCCATCAAAGTACAGAGAGCCTTCTCCTCCAAGGGTTAAAATAATTTTTGCAGTAGGATATTGCCGATGTAAGGCCCTAATTGCCTCTTCACTATCCTTCGTGCTACTCTGCAAGCCTAAAATCTGTTCCGCTTCAACCTCATTTAAAAGGAAATAATCTACAAATTCCAAAGGTAAAGCTAAGATTGCTTCATTCATAGGAGAAGGATTCAGCACAATCTTTAAGCCTTTCGCATGGGCCAGCTTCATAATGCTCTCCATCTCGTTAATTTCATTTTGCAACAGCAAAAAATCCCCTGTAGAAAAATGGCGAATAGTATCCTCCACCTGCTCCTTAGTGATTTTGTGATTTGCACCGCTATAGAGAATAATACAATTATCACCCTCTTTATCCTTTTGAATAATCGCCGTTCCTGTTTGTACGCTATCCAAAGACTGCACATAGTCTATATTCACTCCTGATTCCTGAAGCAGTTTTAGGAGAAATTCTCCGTCCTTTCCTACAGCTCCGGCATGAATAGTAGCAACACCGGCTCTTCCCAAAGCCAGAGACTGATTTAAGCCTTTGCCTCCCGGGAAAATGTTTAAGGCATCAGAGGAAATCGTTTCTCCTTTTTGAACAAAATGGTCCAGACTGTAAACATAGTCTATGTTTAAAGAACCAAAATTTAAAACCTTCATAGCTTCTCCCGTTATGCTTCCTTTGTCAGCCAACGTGCAAGATTTTGGAACAAGCGGTTGTAATCCTTCCACTCACAGAATTCAGGTGGTGCCCAGTGGGGAGCACAGTCCGTGGTAAACACAGCGGATCTTCCCTTACCGTATTCTCCCAAAGCGATAAAGGGATCATCACATACTGTTGCTAAAAGTTCTGCCTCGGGTTTTAAGATAGTCTTGTTGTAACCTAAAACTCTTGGCCAGGTCTTTTCTAATCCCTCAAAGATAGCATGTTCCTTCACAGAAACAGGACGAACCCCTTCACAATGCTCCATACGGTCATCTGTAGCAAGTACCTGTACCGGTAAAACCTCCTGTACGGCAGTGTCCTGCCACTTTCCCTTTGCATCCACACCGGAGAAAGTCAAATATCCTCCTACCATCAGGAGAGCACCTCCATCCAAGACATAGTCTCGAAGTAAGTTACAGCGATTTGGCATGATTTCACTGCGGGTAAAGGTTGCTCCGGGCAAAAGCAGGGTATTGGCTCCGATATCCGATAAAATAATCAAATCATACTGCTTTAATTCTTCCAAGCTGAAAGGAAATTCTTCTGTTGCCAAATGATTTGGAAGAAATGTAAACTCATATCCCCCCTCTTCAAAAGCTCTCTTAATATACTTCTCTCCTGTCTCGTAAACGGAAGTATAAAAGCTGTCAAAGCCTTTCACATGAGTGGTATAACTCATCCATGATTCACCTGCCAATAAAACTTTTTTTGCCATGTTCTTACTCTCCTTTTCATTCACTATTTGTTCTTAAAACTTTCACATTCCTTTTAATAGCACTGTTTAATAGATATTAAGCACTGTATTAAGCCTGACAAAAGTCCAAAATAAGCTCCGCATAAATCAAGATAGACTGCAAGTAAGCCTCTAAATCCAGCCATTCATCCACAGCATGACACTGGGCTAGATTTCCCGGTCCAAACTGTATCGTAGGACAGTCGGCAATATTTCTCCATAAGCGAGAATCACAGCCTGCAGGAGATCCTACAACCTTAACAGCCTTTCCTCTAGCCTCGGAATAAGCTCGTTTAAAGCTATCCACAAAGAAAGAATGCTCCTCCATCTCAAAACCGCCGCCAAATTGAGTAATCTGTACTTCCGGTAAATGCTCTTCCAACCAGGCATCCGATTTAGCCACTCTTTCCACTACTTCTTGGAATTCTTTTACTACCTGATTATGACTCATCTGATTAGGAAGATAATGTACGCAAACCTCAAACATACAATCCTCCGCCACAGTGGAACCGGCAGTTCCTCCATGGATAAGGCCTACGTTTAAGTTTGGAGCCGGTAATAGAGGATGTTTGTAGTGTAAAAGCCACTCATGCTCCTTCTCATTTAAAGCCTGAATAACTTTGATTGCTTTTTCTATAGCGCTGACACCATTCTTCTTGGCACCGGAATGACATGCTTTCCCGGAAAATTTCACCCTGAAAAAGACAAAACCCATATGCGCCAAAATCAACTCATCACTGGTACCCTCACAGACCACAACACCATCCGCCCTCTGTCCACTCATAATCGCCTGCATGGAGCCGTTTCCGCCGCCTTCTTCATCACAGACTGAAGTGATTTTCACAGAACCGGAGAAGGGAATTCCTGCATCCTGCAGAAGCTGTACCGCCATGGTAGCGGCCATCAGAC
>CALIEL010000013.1 GCA_938022235.1 Oribacterium parvum | reverse complement strand
TATCAGAAAAATAAAAGGAATTTTTTATTGCTTATGTTGTAATACAAGGTATAATAATAAGGTAGCTTGAATAAAAAAAATGGCTTTGGAGGTTTATTTATGAAAAAGAATATTCTTGTTGCAGCTTTAATTGCTTGTATGGCAACTGCATCTGTAATTCCTGCACTTGCTGCAGAGGGCGCTGTTTCCAGCTACGGCGGATCTACCACCACAGTAGCAGAATCCAACGGACACTGGGTAGCTAACAGAGATGGTTCTTGGTCATTCGTAAGCAATGAGAATGGTGCACCAATCTATGGTTGGATTGTAAGTCAGCACCAGTGGTACTACATCGGGGCTAACGGACGTATGGTAACCGGATGGCAGAAGATTAACTTTGATACCTACTATTTCGCTCAGGCACCGGCAGAGAACCAGCCTTTAGGATCTCTTTACATGAATAAGCTTACTCCTGACGGATACAGAGTAGATTCCAACGGTGTTTGGATTCGATAAGCTTTAAAAATTATTTTGAATTCTCAAAAAAGTAGAGCAGGCTCGTCCTGCTCTACTTTTTCATTGACAGAAAACGGACTGTAATCAATCAAAATACTAAATAGATTTTCGGCAATATAGGTCCGAAAATCAGGGTAATTTGAACCTATACTGGCAAGAATCCGGCGAAGTGAAGAACTGTAAAAAATCAATAAGTGAAGCGAATAATGCAGTATGGGTCTATAATAGGGGTAATCTGAGCCCGTCAGTACTTACTGAAAGCGAGCAAAGCGAAGCTTGAAGTTAGTACTGCTACGAAGGCGAGGTTAGCGGGAGCGTGCCCCATTATAGACCCACACTGCATTAGAGCGTACCTTTATAATAAATACAGTCCTTCAATACACAGGATAAAGCTAGATAGAGCGTACCCTGATTTCAGACCTATATTGCCTAGAAAACTATTTTGATTTATTACAGTCCATTTTATGTCAAAATGAGGTCGGAACGGAGCTCTTCTGTTTTTGGAGATAAGACAAAAATAATTTTCCCTGCCAGATAAGGATTCCTAAGGCAATCACGGAAAGTCCCAAAAACCCGTCCTGTACCAAGTCCTGTAGATTGGGGGTAAAGATTTCCGTTCCCTTCTCCAAATATTCAAAGATACTATCCACAATCCACATCAGACTGGCGGATAAAAAGAGTAAACAGGGAATATGATAGGCATATTCCTTGTTTTTATCCCGTAAAAAACGGGAAAAACTCCATTCTGTTGCAAAAACACTAAGCAATAGATGCATTTCTCTCTCCTTTCTTCTGTAGCTTTCTTTCCAATACAAAGCAATAAATTGCCCAGATTACGGTAATAAGAAGGGCCATGGAAACGCCCACCGTGCTCATTTCCTGTAACATGGTATAGGTATCCTCCGGCGATCTTGCTCCGGTTAAAAATGGAAAGAAGGGAACGATTTCCCCATGCCAAAAATGTTCAAAAACCAAAAGAACGGAACCGGAAAATAAAAAGTTCGATAAGAGATGCAGCTTCTTCCGAAGACTTAGCCCCACCAAAGTACCGGAATTTGTTAAAGCGGAATGCGCCTCGCCTTCCGGAAAATTCTCATTTTTCAATGGAGAAGAATATCTTTTTTCCCCATTCATCAAACTTTTTCCCTCAGCTTCCCCTTTTAGAGCTTTTGTTCTTGCCTCCTCTTTTCTTTCCTTTTGCACAAGAATCCATTCAGCCGTTTTTACTAAAATCCCCTCTACAATAGGTACTGCAACACAAGCCATAGCTTATCTCCTTTCTAATTTCTCTCTTTAAGCTTTTATTCCGCTTTTTTTACTTTTACAGAAATTTGAGCTAACAGCTCTTCGCCGGTGAGTTCTTTATGCACAATTTCCTTGGGAACAACCCAGCCTAAAGCCTTTCTCTTTTCTATAATATCCGCAACAATCTTTTCTCCCAGCTTATCCGGATCCGTATCCACATACATCACGGAACCGAGAGTCTCTCTGGTACCTTCCTTTAGGAACTCAATGACATTTTTCGAGCCGTGAATCTGCGCTTCTACACAGTGGTAAGAATTTACTCCCATAAGTCTGAAGCCTAAAGCTGCATCGATTCCCTTTTCATTGCTCCACTCTGGAGAGGTAAAGGCATAGGGCATCTCCTGAATCTTCTTTCCTTCCACACCGGCAATGCCTGCAAAAATACCTGTGGAACGGGTATTGTCAATACATTCACCCACATGCCATACCGGTGGTAAATCTGCGCCCAAAAATTCCTTTAGATTCTCTCCGCAATGCCTTTGACCGGAAATATTACAATAGCCCATTTTCATCAGAGGGAAGGAAGCACATCCATTGGTCAAAATCAAAATATTATTCCGGAGTAAGGCATCGGCTACGTCAATAATACATTTTTCGTAAAGCACCTTAGGATTATTACATCCCACCATATTCACGATACCAAGAATCTTTCCTTCCTTTAAGGCCTTCGCCATAGGCTCCATGGAACCGAAGCGTTTATGCACGTATTCTACAGAGAATCCCACCTCAGCCTCGACTTCATAGGGAGGAATGTATACCGGAATTCCCTGTCTATCCTGGAAACTCTTGATTCCTCTAAGGACGATCTTCTCTGCCAGTGCTCTGGTTTCTCCAATATTGGAATGATGGTGATCATATTCATAGCGTTCCGCTCCGGGGAGTCTTGCAGAATCACTGGTGGTAATTACCGTGGTCTTAAAGCAATTTGCCACCTCCATGATGGCAGGGAACACATCCTGTACATCCGCAATCCATAAATCCAAGGCACCGGTACCCAGTACCAATTCCGCAGAAACCGCATTAGACAAAGGAATAACGTTGCTGTAACGATACATCGCGGAAAGTCCGGAACAGCAGATTCCATAGAAGCGAATACCCTTGGCGCCGGCCTTCTTTGCCAGCTCCACAAAATGCTCTTCCTGTCCGACTTTAACGATTTCGCTGACCAGTGTCGGAAGATGGCCGTGCACCGCAATATTTACATAGCCCTTCTTCAAGGCTCCGATATTTACCTTGGAGGTCACCCGATCTCCCACACCGAAAAGTCCGTCGGTAGCAATGGAAGTGCTCACCACACCGGAGAAGGTGAAGGCCAAACCGCAACGAAGAAATTGTTGCATTACACTCTTCCAATCTCCATCTGTACCTACGCCGGTTTTATGATATGCTTCAAAGACTTCATGATAGGCACTGATGGGCAGAATATCCAGCTTCTCCCATAACTCCTGCCTTTCCTTAGGCGCCATGGCCTTGATAACCTCATAGTCCTTTGGAACCGTGCGGCTCATATCCTCCAGCAAAACATCCGCAAGCTCGGAGGCAATTTTCTTAATGTTTCTTCTACTGGTCTTGATGCCGAAAGCCTTTGCCACATCCCGAATCTTTTGCTGTCCTAAAATCGGAAGATCCAGCTTTCCCTCTGCTGCCCACTTTAAGGATAAGATAACTTCACGACCATGCATTCCGTGCTGAGCCACACCTGCCGCAGCAGAGCGAAGAAGGTTTCTGGCTACAATCAAATCCGCATCCGCTCCGCACACTCCCTTTGGACTTTTCGGAGTGACCTTACAGGGACCCATATTACAGATTTTACAGCAGATACCGGCCATACCGAAGCTACATTGGGGTTGCTGTTGATCAAAACGATCAAAGGTAGTATCAAAGCCAAGCTGCTCCTGTCGTAAGATTAATTCCCGTACGGCAGGATCCGGTGTTTGCTCCAACACATCCTGCTTGGAGGGGAAAGTCTTTCGATAGGCGGAAACCGCATTCATATAATCTCTAATAAAGGCTTTATCGTCCCCATCCTCCTCATGATCTGACTTTAAGGTAATGGTAGGAATACCATGTTCATCAAAGCCTATAAGGTTTCTGTGACTATGGATGTGAGCCAAAGTCTTCCCCTGTCCATGCTCATGGCTGTGCTCATGACTATGTTCATGGCTGTACTCATGGCTGTGCTCATGGGTATGAGTGTGATTATGCTCATGACTGTGCCCTTGGCTCTCTTCCGGCTCATGCTTTTGTTTGTGGCTGTGTCCATGATTATGTCCCTGACCATGCACATGACCGTGATTTTCCTGTTCTTTAAATTCCTTCTTCTCCTGACCCATAGTACCCCTTTCCTGCTCTTACCTAAGATAAGGTGATTTACAGCTTATCTCGTCTCTATATAATCCGCATTTATAAACATATCATTTCTATATGTTTATATGTTTATTGGATTTTTAGAATATACTGTTTCCTGATTTTCTTGTCAATAAAATTATAAAAATAAAATGAACTATGCCCATTGAATTTTTTTATAGCCTGTTATAGAAAACAAAAAAAGAGTTGCATAGAATCCTTATATGATTTCTTACAACTCTTTTTTTAATTCTAAAATGCTATAAAAAATTATGCTTCCAGTAATTTCTTTATTCTTTCCATAGCTTCCTTAGTCTTTTCCTTGGTGGAAAAGGCTGTCAAACGGAAGAATCCTTCTCCCGCATCACCAAAGCCTGCTCCGGGTGTTCCTACAACCTGTCCTTTTTCTAAGAGGAAGTCAAAGAACTCCCAAGAGCTCATTCCCTTAGGGCACTTAAGCCAGATATAAGGAGAATTCTTTCCGCCGGTATAATAAATGGAAAGAGCGTCCAAGGTTTCCATAATAATCTTGGCATTTTCCTTATAGTATGAGATATTTCCCTGAATCTCCTTCTCACCGGCTTCTGTAAAGACAGCCTCGGCGCCTCTTTGCACAATGTAGGAAACCCCATTAAACTTTGTGGTCTGTCTTCTTAACCACATCTTTTGGAGAGACTGACCGCCGCGAATCAAAGCCTTAGGCACAACGGTATAGCCGCATCTTGTTCCGGTAAAGCCCGCCTTCTTGGAGAAGGAGCAAAACTCAATGGCACATTCCTTCGCTCCGGGAATCTCATAAATGGAGTGGGGAAGATTTCCTTCTACAAAACACTCATAAGCTGCATCGAAGAAGATAACCGCGTCATTTTCCTTTGCATAGTTGACCCAGGCCTTCAGGCCTTCATGGTCATACACTGCACCGGTAGGATTGTTCGGAGAACAAAGATAAATCAGATCTACCGTTTCTCCCTTGGGCGGCATGGGAAGGAAGCCGTTTTCTTCTCCGGAATGGGCAAAAATCACCTTATTTCCTACCATGATATTGGTATCCACATACACCGGATACACAGGATCCGGAACTAAAGCCACGGAACCGGGTGCAAACAAATCCAGGATATTTCCTAAATCGGACTTTGCACCGTCGGAAATGAAGATTTCCTCCAATTCCAAATCCACGGAAAAATTCTTATAGTAGTTTAAGATTTTTTCTCTAAGGAAATCATAACCCTGCTCCGGACCATAGCCGTGAAAGCTCTCGCTTTTACCCATCTCCATGGATGCGGAAGAAAGAGCATCCACCACAGTCTTGGGAAGAGGCAGTGTCACGTCTCCGATACCCATACGAATCAACTTGTCCTTAATCTCCGGATTATTTTCCTGCCAGGTTCTGATTCTCTTTGCGATTTCTGCAAAAAGATAGCTTTCCTTTACCTCTTGATAATGTTGATTTATATTTGCTCCCATACTACTCCTTTACTTTTTCCCACTCCCTATTCCGGATAATGGGTATTGTCATAGGAAATATTCTCTAAAACTTCCTCTAAATACTTTCTGCTCCACCACTTGGCTACAGGCAGGTTCATATCCCGGAAATTTCCGCAATCCCTCTCCGTTGCCCCGGGTATCTCACCGATAAAATCCCGAATAAAGCTAAAGCAATTCTTTAAGAGAGGAATAATCTCGGCACTTTCCAAGTCTCCCTTTAGCAGAAGGTAGAAACCGGTTCTACAGCCCATAGGGCCGAAGTACAGTACCTTTTCCTTCCAGCTCTCCTCATTTCGAAGGTAGGTGGCCGCCAGATGTTCAATGGCATGCATTGCGGCATTTTCCATGGCAGGCTCCACATTGGGATGGGTAAAACGAAGATCAAAGGTCGTCACCACCTCTACCCCCACAGAATCTTTTCTGGAAACATACACTCCGGGACGTAAATGAATATGGTCAATGGTAAAACTTGTAATCTTTTCCATTTTACACTTCTTCCTTTACAAGCAGCCCTTGATGCTCATCATCCTCATAATGATTCTGATGCCCTTCCTGATCAGTAGCCTCCCGGCCGGTCTCGGGTTCGTAGTAAAATTCTACATCCACGTCCTCATCCTCTACCGCCTTCTCATCAGAGGAAAAGGATAATTTCTCCTTCTTGTCCCAAGCATTTCTTACCACTCTATAGGCATCTTTTCCCGCATCCACTGCTAAATTCTTCGTATCGATGGCGAGATTCTTTGCCGCATAGCCCAAATCCTTAGCCGCTTCCTTTAAGTCCTCCTTGGTAACGGAATTTTTGAGAACGGTATAGGATCTCTGGGCAGATGCCTTCACCTCCTGGGCGGAATCCACCACGTCCGTAAAGTCCTTATCTACTTCCTCGGAAAACTTCTGGTATTTGTACAAATAAGAAATCACTCCGGCTACAGCTCCTGTTAAAGCTGCAAAAAATACAAATGATCCAAACTTCTTTGCCATAGTATCCCTCCTTACTTCACTTGGAAACTGGACTTTAAGGAAACAATACGGTTAAATACGGGCTTGTCCTCCGTAGAATCCTTGCAATCCACACAAAAATATCCGTTACGAACAAACTGGAAGCTCTCTAAAGGCTCTGCCTTCGCCAGTGCAGGCTCTAAGAAGCACTGCTTCACGGTTAAGGAGTTAGGGTTAAAGTTGAGACTTCCGTCTTCATTTAACTTACCCTTCTCCTCGTCAATCAGCTGCTCATATAAGCGAACCTCTGCGGAAAATGCAGTCTTCGCATCCACCCAGTGAATGGTTCCCTTGGCTTTACGCTCACTAAAACCTGAGCCGGACCTGGTAGCCGGATCATAGGTACAATGCACTACGGTAACATTGCCCTCTTCATCCGTCTCATAGGATACCGCCCTGATAAAATAAGCACCCATCAGACGAATTTCATTTTCCATGGTTAATCTCTTATATTTCTTGGGAGGATCCGGCATAAAGTCCTCTCTCTCGATATAAAGCTCTCCGGAGAAATGAACTTCTCTCTCCCCTAAAGCTTCATTTTCCAGATTATTGGGGATGGAAAGCATCTCTCCTTCCCCTTCGTAATTGTCAATCACCAGCTTAATGGGATCCAAAACTGCCATAAGTCTAGGTCTCTTCAGCTTTAAATCCTCACGAATACAATACTCCAAAAGAGAATAATCGCAGGAGGACTGAGCCTTGGAAATACCGGAAAGCTTTACAAACTGTGCCAGGCTTTCCTTGGTGTATCCTCTTCTTCTCAAAGCGGCAATGGTTACCAAACGGGGATCGTCCCAACCGTCTACCACACCGTCCTCTACCAGCTTCTTAATGTAACGCTTACCGGTAACCACATTGGTTAAATAAAGTTTTGCAAATTCAATCTGTCTTGGAGGATAGGGGAAATCACACTCCTGCACCACCCAGTCATACAGCGGGCGGTGATCCTCAAACTCCAGGGTACAAAGAGAATGGCTGATCCCCTCCACCGCATCCTCAATCGGATGAGCAAAGTCGTACATGGGATAAATGCACCATTCATCTCCGGTATTGTGATGGCTCATGTGAGAGACACGATAGATAACCGGGTCACGCATGTTGATATTGGAGCTTGCCATATCAATCTTAGCTCTCAGTGTCTTCTCTCCATCCTGATATTTTCCTGCCTTCATTTCCTCAAAGAAGCGAAGGTTTTCCTCAATGGAACGATTGCGATAAGGGCTCTCCTTGCCGGGAGTGGTAAAGTCTCCACGATACTCTCTGATTTCCTCAGCCGTTAAATCATCTACAAAGGCCTTTCCCTTCTGAATCAGATAAACCGCCTTTTCATACATAATCGGAAAATAGTCGGAGGCAAAAAACATTCTGTTCTCAAAATCCGCTCCAAGCCATTCCACGTCTTTTCGGATGCTCTCCACGAACTCCATCTTTTCCTTTACCGGATTGGTATCGTCAAAACGAAGATTAAAGGTACCGTTGTATTCCTTGGCAATGCCGTAATTTAACAAAATTGACTTGGCATGTCCGATATGGAGGTAACCGTTGGGCTCCGGCGGAAAACGGGTTTTAATTTCCTTAACCTTTCCCTCCCGCAAATCTTCATCAATGAAATTCTCTATAAAATTCTTGGACTCAAGCTCATTCTCTTTTCCAAGCATCTCTTCTGTCCCCATTTTATCCTCCTAAAATTTATTCATTATTTTAATTTGCCTATTATAGCATAAGGAAAAGCTGTTTCACAAGAAAAAGCTAAAACAGGGGCACGGATTGGAAAAGGAAGCTTAAGCTTTCCGGTTCCAATCCGTACCCCATGAAATAATTTTTCGATATTCTATTGCATCTTAGCTCATATAATCATAAAGCAAATCCGGAAGAATTCCCTTTTGTCCATCCCAAATCTTATCAATCTGTTCTTCGGGCACAGGACTTACGCCCTTTCCGCACTCAATGGTCACAGAGGGAATCTGATATTTTTGCTCTGCAAAATCCTTAAAGCCTCCGGCATGCTGGGGAGAATAGTAATCAATTACAGGATAAGAAGAATTCTTATGCACGATTTCCGCCAATCTTCTGGCTTTCGGAACATACTCTCCCTGGCCAAAATACCAATAAATGACTTCTCCCTGAGTATGGTAGCTGATGGTGGAAGTAAATTTTTCCTTTCGAAGTAAATCCGCCAATGCTTTGGATTCTATCTCCGACTCCACTGCAGAACCCTTGTACTCGTCCTTTGCCGGGTATCCCTTTTTGTCTACAGTAATAGACCAGTTGGCATCGAAGTTTTTATTGAGGTTAACTCCTCTTGCATTACTTTTCCATAGGCGGAAATAGCTCTTTAAATCGCTAGGATTTTCCTTAGCCACAATGCTTTGCACCGTATTTCTGACTTCTTCAGAACCGATACCGGCCAAACCGTTTTGTACCAAGGAAACACCGTCCGGATCCACCATGGGAACAAAGTAAACGGCACAATTTTGCAACATATCCTTCATCGCTTTACCGCCGTAGCGCTGATTGTTCTTTTCCATTTCCAAAAGACTTGCCAGCTGACGCATAGCGACCTTGGTCACAATATATTCTCTGGCATGGATACTGGCATGAACCAAAATCTTCTTGGGGGCATTGGGATTTCCCACAATACCGCAGTACAGCTCTCTTCCGTCAAGGGTTTTTCCCAAGGAGGATAACTGTAATGCCGGGTAGGCGTCCTTTAATTTAAATAAATCGGCGGACATCTCATTGTAGCCATACACCCCATGTCCTGAAAAGCCATAGTCACTCAGCAAAGGAACATTCTCTCCGGAAAGCACACCGGAGTATACCTGCAAATAGGAATCCGCTACGGAAACGGTATTTTCATTCTTTCCCAGACCTACTCCGGGACCGCTGTTCACCGTGGTATGGTCATCCAGATCCGGACCGTCTGCAAAGCTAAAGCCTGAGTATGCCAGCAGGGACAGACTCAAGGCAAGGGAAAGTATCAGTCTTTTCTTCTTCATTACTCCTCCTAAAATTTCATTTCTCTGCCCCATTTTAGCAAAGCTTCCGGGAAAAAGCTTGGACATTTTTCTTACAATCCCGGCACGGAAGACTTACTCTTTTTTATGCCCTAGCCAAAGGCCACATTATTGACTATGGGAACCAAAATTACCGTAAGAATTCCGGCAACCACGATAGCCAGAGAGGACATTGCTCCCTCCACTTCACCAAGCTCCAGTGCTTTAGCCGTACCGATGGCATGGGCGCTGGTTCCTAAAGCAAGACCTTTGGCAATGGGATGATGAATGGGGAAAATACGAAAAACAAGATCTGCAAGAATACTTCCCAAAATACCCGTTAACACAATGGCTGCTACGGTTAAGGTTACATATCCTCCGGTTTCTTCCGAAATTCCCATACCGATAGCTGTGGTAATGGATTTTGGCAATAAGGTGGAAATATGTTCATTGGGCAAATGAAATAATATACCAAGCAGTAAAATGCTGCCGATAGAGCTCAAAGTCCCTGCAAAAATCCCCAAAAATACGGCTTTGAAATTATTTTTCAGTAAGGACCACTGCTTATAAAGGGGAATGGCCAAACAGACCGTAGCCGGCGTTAAAAAATAACTCAAAAGTCCCGCACCCTGTTTATACTTGGCATAAGGAATTTCCGTAACCAGGAGGATTCCCACAATAATAATGGTTGAAACAAGCAAGGGATTTAAAAAGTCCCACTTTAATCGAAGCTTGATTTGGATGGCAAGAAGGTAAATAAATATACTTAAGCCAAAACCGAAGTGTTCTGAACTCATTAAAATTTCTTTCATTATTCCTCCTCCAAGCCCTTTAAGCTCTGCTTTAAATCTTCCAACTGTATCTCTCGAATTTCTTCCTGGATTTTCTCTTTCTTTTCCAATGCAGATTCCATAGAGCGCATTTCCTTGATTTTATCTTCTCTGGTCTCTGTTACTTTTAAGATTCTCTGGCTTACCAAGCCGGTAACCGCCATAACAATAATCGTGGATAAGACGATAATTACAAGGTAAGGAACTAAAACCGGCATCAGTAATTTTGTTACGGTCATAATCCCTACTGCAGCCGGCAAAAACATAATACTCATGGTTTCCAGCATAAAGTTGCCCGCCTGCTCCACCGCATTCAAGGGAATAATTCCCTGCATCAGAAAAATCAGCATAAAAATCAAGCCATAGACCCCGGCCGGAACCGGTAAAGGCAAAAGCTTATTACACATCTCTCCCAAAAAAGTAAAAAAGATGATCCATGTCACCTGTCGGATTAATTTCATCGAACCCTCCTCCCACAAAAACTACTACAGTGTAGTCCCCTATTTCTTTTTTGACAAGAAAAACCGTGCCATCTTTTCTTCCTTTCTAAAAAAAAAAACAGAAAAAATAAAATAAATTTTGAAATGGGATTTTCTTTCAATAATTTTCTTAAAATTCCTTTTGAAAAGGCAGAATTTTAGAGGGATTATCCTTTACAAAACGCGGAATAGGCATTACTATGCCCTTAGAACTTTTTGCAGAGTAGAGAATAAAGTGGTTAGTGCCCGACACACAGGGAGTTGGTGTCGGGACGAAGAGCCGAATCGGTTCCCAGTTTTATTCTCGCATCCCGCTGCCAGGAAGCAAGACAGCTTCTTTACAGCGCATGAAAGGAGCGGTCTATGAATAAGAACGTGTTTAATGTCAAAAATCTTGTCACCTTTTCTATGCTGGTTGCCATTCAGATTATTCTGACCAGATTTCTGTCGGTACAGGCATGGAATTTCCGTATCGGCTTCGGCTTTGTCCCCATTGTCTTTGCCTCTATGTATCTGGGCATGGTTCCGGCTGTTTTAATTGCCTGCGTTTCCGATATCCTGGGGTGCTTTTTATTTTCTCCCTTCCCTTATATGCCGGGCTACACTCTCTCTGTAGGATTAACTGCAGTGATATATAGCCTTTGTTTGGAGAAAAATCGAAGCCAATATCGTATTCTCCTTGCGATCTTAATCAGCCAGCTGCTTTGCAGCTTAGTCATCAACAGCTACTTACTGACTCTCAGCACCGGAAGCCCTCTTCTTCCTTTGATGCAATTCCGTATCCTTCAAGTGCTGATTAACAGTATTCTTCAATACTTTGCCATTAATGCAATTGTCTTGCTGTTTGAAAAACGCAAAATTTTTCATGCTATAGCAAAATAAAACACTATAATACAGAGTAACGAATGCAGTGCTGTTTCTTGCTTTCGCTACTCTGTTTTTCTAAGGGAAGAATTTGTTCTTTATATAAGGAGGATAATTTTAAAATGACTTGGGAAGAATGTATGGAGACTCTTGGGGTAAACGATTGGTACGGTTGTAAAATGGGTCTTCAACCAACCAGAAATTTATTAAAAAAATGCGGAAATCCGGAAAATAAGCTTCGGTTTATCCATATTGCCGGTTCCAACGGAAAAGGTTCCGTCGCGAAAAGCCTGCAACAGATTTTAAGCCTTTCCGGTTATAAAACCGGGATGTACATTTCCCCGCATATAGAAAGCATGAATGAGCGCTATACCATTGACGGAGAAATGATTTCCGATGAAGATTTAAAAAGACTTTGTCTAAAAATGCGGGAGCTCAGCGAAAGCTTGGAGGAGGAGAAACCCAATTCCTTTGAAATGCTGACAGCCCTGGCCTTTTGTTATTTTCTGGAAAAGGGCGTGGATTATGTGGTCTTAGAGGTAGGTCTTGGAGGCCGACTGGATGCCACCAATGTAATCCCCCATAAGGAATTGTCCATTATCGCCCATATCGGTTTGGAGCACACTGCTATTTTGGGAGATACCCTGGAAGAAATCGCCCGTGAAAAGGGCGGTATTATTGCTGAAGATACTCCTGTGGTATTAATGCATCAGAAGCCTGAGGTCATGGAAGAGATTCGAAGAATTTGCAAAGAGAAAAATGCCAAGCTGCATATTACCAATCCCAAATATTTTCATTCCTATTCCTTCCATATTGATAACGGCTACCAATACTTCTCCTATCGAGAGAGACATGAATATGCATTGTCCTTACTGGGAGATTATCAATTGGATAATGCCATGGTCATCTGTGATGCGATAGACTGTCTGAAGGAAAGAGGCATTTCCATTTCTGAGGACTGCGTAAAGCAGGGGCTTATGACAGTTACATGGCCGGGCCGATTTGAAATTCTAAAAAAACGTCCTTTGATTATTCTTGATGGAGCCCACAATCCCCAAGCGGTAAACAGTTTGGTTCGCTCCATAGAAATGCTTTTTCCGAACTACAAGAAGAGAATTTTCTTTTCCGTTATGGCGGATAAGGATTATATGACCATGCTGGAACTGTTAAAAAACAATACACTGAGCTTTAGTTTCTTCCAGGTGGAAAGCCATAGGGGACAAAAGCCTGAAGTCTTAAAGGAACAATGGCAAGCTCACTTTGACGGAGAAATTCGTTGTCCCGAAAGCTTGGAGGAAGGTCTGGAGTGGAACCTGAATGCCATAAAAAAAGAAGAAGAGAAAACTCTCCTTCTTTGTCTTGGTTCCTTATATCAGGTAGGACAGATTAGAAACTTCTTCAGAAACTACTATTCTTCCCACTAATTTCCTTCTTGGAAAATGCAGAGGGATAGCTTCAAAATACAATTCCTTCGAAGAGAAGCTATTCCTCTTCCCACTCCTCCTCTTCGTCTACATAGATGGAGGGAAAATATCCCGCCTTACAATACTCTTCTCCTTCTTCATTTTCCAAGAGGGGGAAGCTTTTTTTTGCTTTGGGAAGTCTGTTCATATCCTTAACATAGTAGAGGCACAGCGTATCTCCGTCTAAGTCCATGGAAGGAATCTTTCTTTGGAAAAAGCTTAGGATTTCCCAGGTGCTTAATTCACTGTCATAGCCCACTGCCAAAAGAAGATCTTTGCTTTCCGATTTTCGGAAATAGCACTTCACCATGGCGCCCACAGTATTTTCCCCGAAGCTTTCCATATAAGCCAGCTGCAACTCCTGTTCCGGAATTTCCTCTCCCCCATCCAAATATTGCTCTGCATTTTCAATATAAACCAAAATCTGAGAGAAATACTGATCCTTTAATTGAATAAAATCCATCAGATTGGAAAATGCCGTCTCCTTTGTCACCGCATTTTTCTGTGCATAATCTGCTAAAACCTCTTGATACCCTATGGGGATGCTCCACTGATCCATTTTCTTTCCTTTCTTATTTTTCCAAAAATGAGCTTCTATTCCGGGAAAGGGAATTGCTTTTGAGAAATTTGCGTAATTTCTTTGCTTTTCTCTATTATCTTCTTTCCAACCCCTTTCTTTTTTCTACAATATGTTTTACTATACATACTATTCTGAAACAAGTTCATTTTTGTTTTCCTAAATAAAGGAAATCAGGGAACTTTGAGAGGAGTAGAATCATAGGCTGAGTCAAGGATAAAATGGAGGGATCAAATGAAGCTGCTGGAAGAAAGAATCAAGGCGGATGGACAAGTCAGACCGGGTAATATTTTAAAGGTGGATAGCTTTTTGAACCATCAGTTGGACGTTTCTCTTTTGGAAGAATTGGGAAAAGAATTCTATGAGCGTTTTAAGGACAAAGGGATTACTCGTATTTTAACCATTGAAGCTTCCGGAATCGCCCTTGCCTGTTGTGCAGCACAGTATTTTCATGTTCCGGTTGTTTTTGCCAAAAAAGCAAAGAGTAAGAATCTGGACGGAGACCTGTACACCTCCACCGTTCATTCCTTTACCTACAACAAGGACTTTACCGTAACGCTTTCCAAGAAATTCTTAGGATCGGAGGACAAGGTTTTACTGATCGATGACTTCCTGGCTGTAGGAAAGGCCATGAGAGGATTGATTGATATCTGTAAGCAGGCCAATGCGGAGATTTCCGGAATCGGTATTGCTATTGAAAAGGGCTTCCAATGCGGAGGAAAAGAGCTTCGGGAAATGGGCTTCCCGGTTTATAGCCTGGCAATCATTGAAGAAATGACTGACGAAGGACAAATCAGCTTTAGAGAGAACCCATAAAATAAGAGGGCTGTAAATCAAAATAGTTTGATTTACAGCCTCTCTTTTTTCTCTACTCTTCGTTCTTATCTTCTGTTTTTTCAATATCTTCTTTTTCTTTCTCTTTCTCTTTAATCATCTTGTCCAAGCGTAGCCACATGATTTTATAAATTACCGCGGTTAATACTACGATAAAGAAAAAGGAAAGAAGTAAAAACGGTAGAAGCCATTTGGCGTTCAAGCTCACAGCTATTACTATGCTTGTATTCATTTAACTGCGCCTCTCTCCCAAAACAAAAGCAAAGCTTGTAACAACACCGTCTTTATTCTGCTTAATGTTCTGCATAGAAAGAGTCGGCAGGAAGGATACGGCGTCCTTTGCGGTAATACTTGGCAGATTTTCATCCAAATAACTCATCATGGCCATCTTGGAAACCTTGATTTCCGTCTCATAAGCCACCTTTCCACTGGCTCTGCCGTTTTTCTTCTGATAATAAATCTTTGCCGGGAAAAGATAGTAAGAAGAATGTTCTTTTCTCTGTTTACTTTCCACAACGACGATACTATCCGGATGAGCGGCATACAAATCAGCGGCTAGGAAGGCGCGCCTTCCATCCTCATCAAAATGTACCCCCTCTTTATTCTCCTGATTCCGAAGCATCACGCCATCTTCCCCTACATAGTAAAGATGATCAACCCAGGCATCCTTAATCATATGTCCATCCTGATCGAAGAAGTAGGTCTTTCCTTCCAAGTCCAGACGACCGGTCTGCATAGTTCCATCGGCATTAAGATAGTAGCGTTCTCCTCCGATATCCTGGAAACCACTTTGCATAATACCATTTTCATCAAAATAGTAATACTTTCCGGCAATTTCCTTCCATCCGGTGACTCGATCTCCATTTTCATCGATGTAGGAACGTCCTCCCTCTTCATCTAAAAACTGGGACAGATGATACTTCTCCGGATCCAAACTAATGCTAAAGCTCTTACTGTAGCTTTCTCCCATACTGCCGTCACTGGCTTGTGCATAGGCTGTCAAAGTGTAATTACCGTTTCGACTCAGCTTAATCGGAGCAAGATATTCTTCTTTTTGAATATCCTCTTTTCCACCGCTTATGCTGTAAATGATTTTCTTTCCACTGCTTTTTAAACTAATCTCCACAGGGTCGGTAAAGCTGTCTCCCTGCAAATCCGATTCCACCTTGGGATCCAAAAGAGACAATGCTGTCTGAACCTCTGTATCCTCCGGATACAGTTTTTTCGCTTCTTCTAAGGCCTTTACCGCCTCCTGATGTCTCCCGGCCTTTCCATAGGCCTCGGACAAAAGAAGATAATATTTGCTGTTCTTCGTAAGGTTAGAGGGCATTCCTTCTAAAAGAGCTATCGCCTCGTCTCCCTTTTCAGACTGAACCAGCTTTGTTCCCTTCTTCAGTAAGTTATCATATTGGGTAGCAGGCAAGTTTTGATAACAAATATATGCAATGCCCAAAACGGGAATAATTGCTAAAGGAGCTGCCTTCTTCCATTTCTGCCAGCCCTTTTTCCATTCTCCCACTGAGGTTGGAGGAATGGCTGCCTTATCCTGGAAATCATC
The DNA here is from genome assembly GCA_938022235.1 of Oribacterium parvum. GTDB lineage: Bacteria > Bacillota > Clostridia > Lachnospirales > Lachnospiraceae > Oribacterium > Oribacterium parvum_A. The sequence continues at coordinate 8,625 of CALIEL010000013.1, read as the reverse complement.
AGGATCATCAGGAATTTCCCCCTCAAAAGCCAGCTTTTCCTCCATTTCCTTACGCTTTTCCTGTAAGGAAAGGATTTTCTCCTCCGGCTCTTCTTCCTCTTCCTGCACTTCTTCCCGGAAAAGTCCTCTTTCAATAAGGGTAATGGACTCGTCTTCTAAAGGACCTTCCTCCTCTTGAGACTCATCCTCTTGAGGGTCTTTCTCTTGAAGCTCATCTTCTTGAGACTCATCCTCTTGAGGCTCATCCTCTTGAGGCTCATCCTTTTGAGGCTCTTTCTCCTGAAGCTCATCTCCATGAGAATCTTCTTTAGAATCTTCCTCAGTAAATACCTCCGGTACAAATTCTTGTATTCCGGCTTCCTCTTGTTCCGATGTTTCTTGTTCCGATATCTCTTCTTTCAGTCCTTCTTGTTCCGCTTCCTCTTGTATAGATTCCTGTACCTGAGCTTCTTCCGGCTGAGACTCTTCTTCCCCATGCTCTTCCTTCTCCCGGAAAAAGGCTTCAATGAAGCTGGCTTCTTCCTGTTCCTCTGAAAGAGCATCTCTATCGATTTCTTCCTGCTCTTTTGAAAGAGCAGCTGTATCGGTTTCTTCCTTTTCCCCTGAAAGTGTATCGGTATCGGTTTCTTCCTGTTCTTTTGAAAGAGCGGCTGTATCGGTTTCCTCTTTCTCTTCCGAAGCTACAGACTCCTTTACAGCCTCTGCTTGTACAGCTTTCTCCTCAAGTTCTTCCTGTGAAACATCTTCCTGTAAAACTTCTTCCTGTGAAAGTTCTTCTTGAATAGGCTCTTCCTCCGGTGCATATTCCAACTCTCCGGCCTCTTTTTGTTCCTCCAGGAATTCATCAACATTTTTCTTCAAAGGAAGATTTTCCAAAGACTCTTCCTCGCTCTCCGCCTCTTCCTGTGCCAACATCTGTTGTTTTAAAAATTCAGGTTCTTCATCCTTCTCCGGCTCTGGCTGAACTTCAATGTTTTGAAAGGGGGAGAAAGAAAGGTCAATCAATAATCCACAGGTAGGACAAAACCGTTGATTTTCTTTTACTTCCGTACCGCAAACTTTACACCTCATAATCTCCTCCTTATTTTTTTATTAATAAAGGACAATGTTCAGATTTCCATTTTCGTATTCAGCTAAAAATACATCAGAAATCGATTCTACTCCCTGTTCCTTTAGTCTTTCCAAAAGCCATTCCTCTGTCTTATCAATACTATCCAAAGCCTGAACCTGAATTGTTCCATCCGTAACCAGAGGGTATCTTGGGTTTTCTTCCCCCGACATTACTACAATTAGCTGTCCGTTCTGCTCCAGTACCGCTTGCTTAACGTTTCGAATACTATAGATATTATTGCTTCGTAACTTAAACATAATTTCGTGAGCAGTAAGCCCTGCCTTTCTACAAGCCTCTGTATCCAGTTTCCCTCTGCTAATCAACAAACTCGGCTCCCCATCTATGGCTTTTTTGAAAAAGGCACTATTGGTTTTTAGCCATCTTAAGCTCAAAACAAGGCAAACCCAAATCAATAAAATAATAAAATATTGTAAAAGCCCTATGTTCTCATTATATATCACACCACCTATAATGCCACCAAGAACGTAATTCTGTACTTGGTCGCTGGCAGAAGAAGGAGCTAAATTTCCTTTTCCGGTATAATTTATGACCATTACAATGGACAAAAGTCCCATTGCCAATTTAATGGCAATATTTATATAAGACACAATCATCTACTTCTCCTCAAAATTACATCAAGACCTTATGACCCTTTAATTCTGCTTAATACTTTAAGATACTATTTTCTACTTCTCCACATCCACAATTTCTATCTGAGGATTATACACATCCATTTTTTCCAAAAGTACGTTTTCATCCACAGAAATAATACGGTAAAACTGATCTTCTTTGGTCTTAATAATCGCTCCATCTCTTGCAGCCTGGGTATTGATATACAAGTCCGTTTTATCTTCCTCCAATAGAACAGCTACCTGCTCAATCACTCTTAGAGCAGTGCTGTATTGATCATCAATTCTTTTATGACTTTGATAGTTATTAATATGTACAGAAATTGTCACAAGCACCAAAAGTAAAGCAATTAAGGATAACTCTCTATACTTAGTGGTTTTTTTGTCTCGAAAAGACATAATAAGTGCAAACAACAATAGAAGTGCAACAACGGCTGCAAAAAATATTTGCAGCCAGTTGATCACTTCTATCCTACTTAATAAATATTCATAGGAATAAAATTTCATATTAGATCTCCGCAATAGCCTCGATTTCGCAAAGAACATTCTTTGGTAAGGTCTTTACTGCCACGCAGGAACGTGCCGGCTTGGAAGTAAAGTACTTCTCATAAATGCTGTTAAAGGTAGCAAAATCAGCCATATCAGCAAGGAAACAAGTGGTCTTGAAAACCTTGGAAATATCACTTCCGCCTGCCTCGATTACAGCCTTAACATTCTTGCAGCTCTGCTCAGCCTGTGCTGCGATGTCCGGTCCTGCAACCTCTCCTGTAGCAGGATCTACAGGAATCTGTCCGGAAGCAAATACTAAATTTCCTACAACATAGCCCTGAGAATAAGGTCCGATAGCTGCCGGTGCATTTGTTGTTGATACGTTTTTCATTGTACATCTCCTTTTCTGTGGAAAACAATTGAACATCTTTGATATTATCGCAAATCTTTTGTGAAAATACAAGAAATACTCTATGGCTTCTTTTTTATTTTCTTCCTATTTTTCTCCCTGTTCTATGGAAAAATTATTATTTTTTTCTTATAATCCGGAATTTCTGCCTCTTCTCCTCTTAGGCATTTCCTTCCGACAGCTTTAACATGGCTAAGGTTCCGGTTCTGGCACATTCCAAAATACTCACCGTCTTTAAAGTGTCGAGAAACATCTGGATTCTTTCCGGAGTATCACACATTTCAATCACCATCTGGTTCTTACTAAGCTCCAGAATCTTAGCCCCCAGAATCTGACAGTTTTCCATAATGTCTTTTCGGTTTTCCCGATTATAACGAAGCTTTACCAAAAGTAATTCTCTGGTAATGCCCTGTGTTTCCGTAAAGGTACGAACCTTAATAATATCCAGCTTTTTATTCAGCTGCTTTTCTACCTGTTCCAGTGTCTTTTTCTCGCCGCTGGAGACAATCACCATGTTGGAAACGGAATGATCCTCAGTTTCTCCTACCGTCAAGGAATCGATATTAAAGCATCTTCTCCAGAACAATCCTGCAACCTTTGCCAAAACACCGGACTGGTTTTCCACTAAAATAGAATATATTTTTTTCATCACACTACCTCATGACTGTCAATATACACTTCTAAAATTCCGCCTTCCTTCTTGCTAAGGAACGCAGTGATTTTAGAAGAAACTTCCTCATTTTTTGAAATGGCATCATAGGAAAGTCCGTAGGCCTTAGCCAAAATGGAAAGGTCGGGATTTCCTGTAAGATCCACCATGGTGAAACGGTCATGATAGGTTTTGTGCTGATATTGGTGCACCAAGCCCAATACTCCATTATGGAAGACAATCAGCTTAATGGGGATATTATATTGTTTCATGGTAGCCAATTCCATCATACTCATCTGGAAGGAACCGTCTCCCATAACTGCCACCACCTGCTTCTTCGGATCGGCAAGGTAAGCACCGATAGCTGCCGGCGTAGAATATCCCATCGTACCCATACCGCCTGAAGTAAGGAAGTGCCCCTCCTTCATTTGATAATTGGCACAGGACCACAGCTGATTCTGTCCTACATCAGCCACATAAACCGCGTCCTGATTCAACTGCTTATTCAGCTCTTCCAGGAAATATTCGGGATGAACCAAATGATTTTTAGCCATTCCCTCTTCTTTCTTCTTCTGAAGAACTTTTTGAATTTCTCCCTTAATATTCTCCAATTCGGAAATCCAGGAGGAATAATGAAATTCTCCCTCTTCCTCCAGGCAGGCATCCAACACGCTGGCAATATCTCCCACCAATGGAATCTCCGGTCCTGCATTCTTTCCGATTTCCGCGGGATCCACGTCGATGTGAATCAAGGTCTTATTATCTGTAATTAAGTCCGGCTGACTAATGGAACGGTCTGCTACTCTGGCTCCCATCATAATGATAAGGTCTGCATGATTCATAGCCTTATTTCCGTAGGGCTTTCCGTTATTCCCCACCATACCGAAGAAAAGGGGATCATTTTCCTCCATTACGCCAAGTCCCATCATGGTACAAACCACAGGAATATTGAATTTCTTGGAAAAAGCCCGAACCCTTTCCTTAGCATCTGCCAGATGTACGCCACCGCCCACGCAAAGAATAGGACGCTTTGTAGCTGCCAATCTCTGGAACATCTTTTTAATCTGCACCGGATTTCCCTGTACCGTAGGCTTGTAGGTTCTCATCTTAACCTCCTCCGGATACTGGAATTTCCGAAGAGAAGCATTTTGTACATCAATAGGGATATCAATCAGAACCGGTCCCTTTCTTCCGGTCATGGCAATATGAAAGGCTTCCTTGAAAATCTTAGGAATTTCCTCTACATTTCGTACGGTATAGCTGTATTTTACAAAGGATTCACAGGCACCGCAAATATCCGCCTCCTGGAATACATCGGATCCCAGTAAAGCACTCTCCACCTGTCCTGTGATTACAACCAAAGGAATACTGTCTGCAAAGGCAGTGGCCATTCCTGTGATAAAGTTGGTAGCACCCGGTCCTGAGGTTACCGCACAGACCCCCGGCTTTCCGCTGATTCTGGCATACCCGTTGGCTTCGTGGGCTGCATTCTGTTCCGTACGCACCAAAATGGAACGGATTTCGCTGTCTTCCAAGCTATCATAAAAGGGACATATCGCTACCCCGGGATAGCCGAAAACAAAGTCCACCTTTTCCAACTCCAAACATTTTACAATGGCAGCAGCTCCTGTCATCTCTCCTCCTACTCTATTTTTCCAATCCTTGGATAAACTCTTTCAACGCTCTAAAGAATAGTAAATCCTCTTTGAATAAAGGCTTGCTTAATTTGCTCAATATGGGCAAAGTCTCTGGTATCAATCTGTAAGGTCAGATGACATCCGTTAATGTCGGAATCCTCCACATTGTTATTGTGATCCACCTTGGTCACATTGGCTCCCTGCTCGGCAATAATCTTGGAAACTTCTTCCAGCTGTCCGGGCTTGTCCAAAAGAGGAATGGTAAGACTTGCTTTTCTTCCGGTTTTTAATAGACCACGGTTAATTACACGGGCCAGGATATTCACATCGATATTTCCGCCGGAAATAACCGCAACGACCTTTTTGCCTTTTACCGGAATCTTATTGAAAAGGACTGCCGCTACGGAAACCGCTCCCGCACCCTCGGAAACAATTTTTTGTCTTTCCATAAGAGTTAAAATCGCTGCGGCAGTTTCATCGTCTGTAACCGTCACCAGCTCATCCACATATTTTTCTACCATGGCATAACTTAAGCTGCCCGGAGATTTTACCGCAATACCATCCGCAAAGGTATGTACTTCTTCCAGACTCTCCAGATGATGATCCTTCACCGCCTGCACCATGGAAGCCGCGCCCTGTGCCTGTACGCCGTACACCTTACATTTTGGATTTAATTTCTTAATTACAAAGGAAATACCGGAAATGAGTCCGCCTCCGCCTACAGGAACGACTACCGCATCCGCATCCTCCAGCTGATCCAAGATTTCCATTCCGATAGTCCCCTGTCCTGCCATAACATCCACATCATTAAAGGGATGAATAAAGACAGATCCATGCTCCTCCTGGAATTTCACCGCCGCTTCATAGGCATCGTCATAAACACCGTCTATCATTTTCACACTGGCCCCGTAGCTTCTGGTAGCCTCCACTTTGGAAATAGGGGCAATGGCCGGTAAAAAGATGGTGGACTTGGTGCCGCTGGCATGAGCAGCCAAAGCCACTCCTTGGGCATGATTTCCTGCGGAGCAGGCTACAACTCCCTTTTTTCTCTCTTCCTCGGATAGGGTGGATATCTTAAAGTAAGCCCCTCGAATCTTAAAAGAACCGGTATTTTGTAAATTTTCCGTCTTTAAGTATAAATCACAATCTGTTTGAATTCTTGTTGCATGTACCAAATCCGTCTTATGTATTACGGGCTTTAAAACATGGGCTGCCTGATATACCCGATCCAATGTTAATTCCATCTTTCTACTTCCTTTTTCTTTTAAAAAAAGCGGCACAAAATGTGCCGCTGGCCTAGGGCAATTATCTCGCTTGATCCAAATCCTGAACCTGCTTCCATCCCATCTTCTGACGTAAATCCTGACCTGTCTTGGAAGCCAAGGTTTCTGCATGTTCCTCTCTCATTGCTAAGAAGTGAGGTCTTCCTGCCTGGTTCTCCAAAATCCAATCCTTCGCAAAAGTTCCATCCTGAATATCGGAAAGAATCTGCTTCATTGCCTTCTTTGCTTCCTCACCGATAATCTTTGGTCCTGCGGTGTAATCGCCGTACTCTGCTGTATCGGAAATGGAGTAACGCATTCCATCAAATCCTGCATTAAAAATCAGGTCTACAATCAGCTTCATCTCATGTACACACTCGAAATATGCATTTTCCGGCTTATAACCTGCCTCAACAAGAGTATTGAAGCCTGCCTCCATTAAAGCGCAAACACCACCGCAAAGTACAGCCTGCTCTCCGAAAAGGTCTGTCTCTGTCTCTTCCTTAAAGGTTGTCTCTAAGATTCCGCCTCTTGCACCGCCGATAGCAGCTGCATAAGCCTTAGCCACATCCATAGAGTTTCCGGAATAATCCTGCTCACAAGCTACAAGGCAGGGAACACCCTTTCCGTCTACATACTGAGAACGAACGGTATGTCCCGGTCCCTTGGGTGCAACCATGATAATATTTACATTCTTTGGAGGAACAATGGCATGATAATGAATGTTGAATCCGTGAGCAAAAGCAAGAGTCTTACCTTCACTTAAGTTTGCCTGAATCTGATCCTTGTAAAGCTTAGCCTGCTTCTCGTCATTTACCAAAATCATGATAATATCGGACTTCTTTACAGCCTCATCTGTGTTGTATACGGTAAAGCCGTCTTCTCTTGCCTTATCAGCAGACTTGGAACCTTCATAAAGACCGATGACTACATCCACACCGCTGTCCCGTAAATTCAGGGCATGAGCATGACCCTGAGAGCCATAACCGATCACGGCAACCTTCTTACCGTTTAATAACTGTAAGTCACAATCCTTCTCATAGTACATAATAGCCATTGTTTTCTCTCCTTCTATACTTTTCCCCATAAGGGGATCCCTTGGAACAAATGCAGGGACTTTCCTCAAAGCACTGTTCCGCCTCTCTATTGTGAAGCCGAATTCCGGCATTTCACGACTTTATTCACCATCCATCTCCGAAAGAAGCTCTACCTTCCGTACGTCATATAATTTCTCCAACTGAGAAATTACCTGAGTACGCATATAGTCATCCCCGGTGGAAACGATTTCAATCTTGGTACACCCGGGAATTTCTGTAGGGCCGGCTTGGATAGATTCAATATTGTAAGCTCTTTTACAGTAAAGTCCTGTAATCCGATTCAAAACGCCGAAGCGGTTATTTACAAAAAGGTCAATGGTAAACTTCTTCATCTTTCCTCCCCTCCTTATAAAATAATATCATCCACGGATTTTCCGGGAGGAATCATCGGAAGCACCTTTTCATCCGGATTAATGGAGCAATTAATCAATATTGGTCCGTTATAATGCTCTCTTTCCTTTAAAGCGTCTTCCAGCTCCTTGCAATTTTTTGCATTAAAGCCCTTTCCGCCGTAAGCTTCCATCAGCTTTACAAAGTCCGTGCTTCTATCCAAAACCGTTTCGGAATAACGCTTTCCGAAAAAGGCTGTCTGCCACTGTCTCACCATACCCAAAACTCGATTGTTCATCAGAATAATGGTAATCGGTAGATTTTCATGAACCGCTGTGCATAACTCGTTGCAGTTCATACCAAAAGATCCCTCGGAAGTAATTAAAACGGTATGGGCCTTCTTTCTTCCAAAACAAGCTCCGATGGCCGCCCCCAATCCGTAGCCCATGGTTCCCAATCCGCCGGAGCTTAGGAAGGTTCTGCCTTTTTCAAAACGATAGTACTGTGCTGTCCACATCTGATGCTGTCCCACATCGGTAGCTACCACTGTATCGTCTTCCGTATACTTCCGTAAGGTCTCCAGGATATGCTTGGGATGGAAATCTCCCTCCACTTTACTCTTGGTTTTTTCGAAGCCATGGATTTCTTCCCACCACTTAGGATGCTTTTGCTCCTTCAGCTTTGGAAGAATTTCTTTAATCCACTTCTTCACATCTCCTTGTACGGAATAATCCGGACTTATGTTCTTCCCGATTTCCGCCTTATCTATATCTACATGAATGACTTTACAATTTTGGGTATACCGGGCAATATTTCCGGTGGCACGGTCTGAAAAACGAACACCCAAAGCCAATAACACATCACATTCCGACTGGGTTTTTGCCGCCACATAGCTTCCGTGCATTCCCACTAAGCCAAGACTCAAGGGATGGGAATCGGGAAATGCGGTTCTTCCCATAATGCTGACGGTAACCGGAATATTCAGCTTCTCCGCCAAAGCAATCAGCTATTT
>CALIEL010000012.1 GCA_938022235.1 Oribacterium parvum | reverse complement strand
GCTGATGCTGTAGGCCTCCGGAATCAATCTGAAGTTAAAGATGGTTCCTGCACCGATTAACTCTCTTACAGATCCGATAATGGTTAAGGCCATGGTAAATCCGATACCCATACCAAGACCGTCAAAGAAGGACAAAGCCGGACCGTTAAACAACGCATAGGACTCCGCTCTTCCTAAAATGATACAGTTAACCACAATCAAAGGAATATAGATACCCAAAGCCTCATATAAAGCCGGTACATAGGCCTGAATCAAAAGTTGAACAATGGTAACCAGAGATGCTACTACCACGATTTCTCCCGGAAGACGCATACGCTCCGGAATAGTTTTACGAAGGGCGGAAATCAGCATATTGGAAAACATTAATACCGCCGTGGTGGACAATCCCATTCCCAATCCGTTTATCGCGCTGGTGGTGGTTGCCAAGGTAGGACACATTCCCAGCATGATAATGAAGGTAGGGTTTTCTTTGATAATACCGTTATATAATCTTTCTATGTATTTATTCATTTCCCCCTCCTACTTTAAAACGTAATTTTCCACAAATTCCGTGGATGCATTTACCGTATTGGTGACTGCCGTACTGGTGATGGTGGCACCGGAAATTGCATCGATTTCGTTCTCTCCTGCACCGCCGCCTTTTTTCACGGCAATCTTTGTAGTTTTCCCGGCAAACTGCTCGTAGAACTCGGGAAGAGTTGCTTTTTGTCCAAGACCTGCCGTCTCCGGTAAGGTTTCCGGGAAAGAAATTCCGGTAACCTTTAAGTCTTTATCCACACCTACAACCACTACAACGGGACCGCCGTAGCCTGCTGCATGTCCCTTCAGTACATATCCTACAGTTTCCCCTGAAGCATCCTTAGCCACAATAGCATCCGTCAGCTCTGCGCCGCCGTTATCCGTTGCCAAAGTTCCTTCTTCGGTTGCCTTCTGTAAAGTATCCTTCAGTTCCTCACTGTCATAATCCGCAGCATCCAAAACCACCTTGTAGGCTTTGTTGGTTGCTTCTTTAATGGCATTGGCAATGGTATCCTTCGTCATTCCGTATACCACGCCTAAAAGCAGTCCTGAGATTAAGGTAATGGCAGTAAGCACTAAGGCGTCTTTCATAAAGGAATCTTTTTTCATCTTACTTTCCCTCCCTGCCAAATGCCTTCGGTATCGTCATGTTATTGATTGTCGGTACCAAAATATTGCTCAAAATAATCGCATAGGAAACGCCCTCTGCAGAACCGCCGAAAAGACGGAACAATCCGGTTAAAATTCCCACAAGCACCGCAAAGACAATCTGTCCGTTGGGGGTAATGGGAGAAGATACATAGTCTGTCAGCATAAAGAAGGCACCGAAAACCAGTCCGCCCCCTAAGATTTCGGAAGCCAGATAATGCATATCAAAGCCTCTTCCGGAGAAAATCAGGGTGAACAGCGCTACGGTTCCGATATAAATCAAAGGCATCTTAGGAGAAATAACCTTCCGAACAATCAGGTATAAAGCACCGATCAAAAGACAAATCTTAGATACCTCTCCGATGGTTCCCGGAATTCTTCCC
>CALIEL010000011.1 GCA_938022235.1 Oribacterium parvum | reverse complement strand
CATTAAGAGAGCCCAGCCTTGGACCATGCTTCGGCGTAAAGGGGGGAGCTGCAGTCGGAGGCTACGCTCAGGTTGCCCCCATGTAGGACATTAACCTTCATTTTACGGGAGATTTCCATGCCATCACTTCTGCCAATAACCTACTGGCCGCAGTTATGGATAATCATATTCATCAGGGTAATGCTTTAGAGATTAACCCCAAAAAGATTCTTTGGAAGCGTTGTTTGGATATGAATGACAGAGTTCTGAGAAACGTAATCGTAGGAATTGGAAATCAGGCGGACGGTGCTATGAGAGAGGATCATTTCCAGATTACGGTAGCCTCCGAAATCATGGCGATTCTTTGTCTGGCCAAGGATATGAAGGATTTACAGGAGCGTTTAGACAAAATCGTAGTAGCCTATAACAAGAAGGGCGAGAGAGTCTATGCAAAGGATTTGGAATGTACCGGAGCTATGGCAGTTCTTTTAAAGGATGCTATGCAACCTAATCTTGTGCAAAGTCTGGAAGGAAACCTTGCCATTATCCATGGTGGACCCTTTGCTAACATTGCCCACGGATGTAACTCCATAAGGGCCACCAAGATGGGCTTGGCTTTAGCGGATTTTCTGGTTACCGAAGCAGGCTTCGGTGCCGACTTGGGAGCGGAGAAGTTCTTTGATATTAAGTGTGCGGCAGCCGGATTAACCCCTTCTTGTGCCGTAATCGTAACCACCCTTCGTACCTTAAAATACTACGGCGGACTTCCGAAGGAAGAGATTTCCAAGGAGAATCGTGAAGCATTGGAAAAAGGCTTAGAGAACCTGGAAAAGCATATCGAAAATGTAAAGAAATTCGGCGTTCCTGCAGTTGTGGCAGTAAATCGTTTTGCTACAGATACCGAGGGAGAGCTTTCGTTCTTAAAGGATTTCTGTGCTAAGAGAGGCGTTCGCTGTGCCATCATGGAAGCTTACGGAAAGGGAAGTGAAGGAGGAGAAGAGCTTGCCAAGGCAGTGCTGGAAACTGTGGAAGCCGGGGAAGTGAATTTCCATACTTTGCAAACTCCGGAGCAGAGGATTTCTCAGAAGATTGAGCTCCTGGCGAAGGAAATTTACGGTGCCGACGGGGTAGAGTATTCGAATAAG
>CALIEL010000010.1 GCA_938022235.1 Oribacterium parvum | reverse complement strand
TAAATGGCGTAATTACGCCGTTTATGGGCTCTTGACTCTTTCTCAACTGTCAAAGATGGGATCTTAGTATAGAGATTCTTAAAGCTCAATGAATTTGTTCTGAATTGATATTAAGCCTTAGGATTTTTTATGCCTTTTAACCATTGAAGAGTATCTCCAATACTTTCCGCTCCCCTTCTCGGAGCGTATCCCAGCTCCTCCTCCGCCTTTTTTCTGCTAAAAAAACCATTGGAATACAGGACGGAAATGGCGTAGGGTGTAAAGAAAAGAGGCTGCTTTCGGATTACACAAATGCCTTCGTACATAGGCGCAATACCCTCCGCTAAAAATCTTGGCAGGAATAAAGGCATTTTCGGAAGAGAAAGCTTTTCCTTTACCATGGACAGAATCTCTTCCATCTTTAAATACTCTCCGGAAAGAATATAGCCTTCTCCTATTCGCCCTTTTTCTGCCGCAAGGATAATGCCTTTCGCCACATCTCGCACATCCACAAAGTCATAGCCTCCTCCCACAGCAAGGGGAAGCTTTCCTTCCATAAAAGAGAATAGCATCGAGGTAAAGCTCCCCCTTCCGTAATCTCCGGAGCCAATGATTCCGCTGGGAAATATAATATTTGCCCTTAAGCCTTCCTTCATTGCTTCTATTACGGAAGCCGTCGCCATAGCCTTTGTTTTCGCATAAGCCCCTCGTACCGTTTCCGGGGAAATTGCGGCTTCCTCCGTGATATACTCTCCCTCCTTCTTTTCAGGGATGGCATGGACGGAGCTGACATAAATCAGTCTTTTCACATTTTTCCGAAGACAATGTCTAAGAATCCGCCTTGTGCCTTCCACATTCACCTGATACAGTTGCTCTCCGGGCTTAGTTGCCACGGAAATAATGCCGGCACAATGAAAGACCAGGGAATCGGAATCCGCAGTAGCCAAAAAAGCTTCTACACTCTCCTCTTCCCGCAGGTCTCCCCTCATCACATGAATCCCCTTCGGGATATAAGAATTCAGAGGATCTCCCTCTTGCACAAGAGCATAAATTTCTTGACAGTGCTCTTGCAATCTCTCCAAAAGAGTCCTACCCAAAAAACCGCTCCCCCCGGTCACAAAGCATTTGGAAAACATAAAAAACCCCTTCCAATAATCATTGTTTCAAGGCTAAACCTTCAGGTCTCTTGCTCATCTATGAAATACAATCTCTTTTGTATCTCCATTTCTCGCACCGGTGGTGAGAGTTTTTTACACACCAAAAAAGCAGGAAAGCCTAAAGTCTAGCGCTCCTGCAGCATAGGTTTGGAAGCAAGGGGCAATCTGAGCCCGTGGGTACTTGCGAAAAACAAAGGAACTGAAGTTTTTCGCTTAGTACCCCTACGAGGCGAGCTTAGCGAGAGCGTGCCCCTGTTTCAAACCTATGTTGCAGGACGCGACCGAAGTCAATCCTGCTTTATCTTATATTTTAAATTCCGCCACCTGCTTCTCCAGAGTCTTAGCCTCCCGGTTCAGCTCTTCGCTGGCAGCGCCACTTTCCTCTGCAGTAGCTGTATTTCTCTGTACCACATCGGAAATACTGTTAATGCCTTCTCGCACATCGGATACGGCCTTTGCCTGTTCCTCTGTTGCCTTGGCAATTTCATTTACCAAATCATTAACCTGGCCGGAGCCCTTAACCACATGCTGCAGGGAAACTGCCGTATGCTCTGCAAGCTTTGCTCCCTCTTCCACAGCCCGTA
>CALIEL010000009.1 GCA_938022235.1 Oribacterium parvum | reverse complement strand
TTTTGTAAAGCTTAGTCCGAAAGAAATCGATAAGATTGATTTATTTTTGGTGAATGGTGCGGAGTGTGAGCCTTATCTTACCTCCGATTACAGAGATATGCTGGAGATGCCGGATAAGCTGATCGGCGGCTTACAGGTGGTGCTTTCCCTTTTCCCCAACGCTAAAGGAAAGATTTGCATTGAGGACAACAAGCCTGAAGCCATCAAGCTTTTAACGGAAAAAGTTAAGGGCATGGATAAGATTGAAGTTGTGCCGTTAAGAACCCGTTATCCTCAGGGTGGAGAGCGTCAGCTGATTTATGCTGCCAGCGGAAGAAAGATTAATTCCTCCATGTTACCGGCGGATGCAGGGGTTGTGGTGGACAATGTAGACACTGTTGTGGCTATTTATGAGGCGGTTTGCGAGTCCAAGCCGTTGGTTAGAAAGATTTTAACAGTAACCGGAGATGCGGTAGCCAGCCCCGGTAATTTCCGTGTGCCCTTGGGAACCAATTATCAGCAGGTGATTTCTGCAGCAGGCGGTTTCTCGGAGGATCCGGAGAAGGTTATTTCCGGAGGCCCTATGATGGGTATGCCGCTTTTTGTGCTGGATATTCCTGTGACCAAGAACTCCAGCTCTATTTTGGCGTTTAAGAAGGATCCGGTAGCGGAAGAGGCGACCACGCCCTGCATTAACTGCGGAAGATGCGTTACTGCCTGCCCGGAGAATTTGATGCCTACCTTGATGATGGTGGCTTCTCTTCAGAAGAACACGGAACGCTTTGAAAAGCTTTACGGTATGGAGTGTATCGAGTGCGGATGCTGTTCCTATGTGTGTCCCGCAAAGCGTCCTTTAACCCAGGGCTTTAAGCAGATGAAGAGAAAAGTAAATGCAGAGAAGAGAGCAAAAGCCGCAAAGGCCCAGGGAGGTAAATAAATGAAACTTTTACATCTTTCTGCGAATCCCCATGTGCGTGACAGGGTGACTTCCGCGGAATTAATGAGAGACGTTGTGATTGCCATGCTTCCCACTGCTATTTACGGTGTTTTACAGTGGGGATTTCACGCTCTATTTGTAGTGGTACTCACCACTTTGATGGCGGTTTTTACAGAGTTTGCTTATCAGAAGGCTATGAAGCTTCCGGTAACGGTGAATGACTGGTCTGCTGCGGTAACCGGTATGATTTTGGCTTTAAACTGTCCTCCCGGAATTCCCTATTGGATTCCTATGGTAGGATCCGTGTTTGCCATTATTGTGGTTAAGCAGCTTTACGGAGGTCTGGGAGCCAACTTCATGAACCCGGCTTTAGCGGCTCGTTGCTTCCTGCTGATTTCCTTTGCGGGAAAGAT
>CALIEL010000008.1 GCA_938022235.1 Oribacterium parvum | reverse complement strand
ATGGAAAGGAGCTTTCATGAAAAATCAAAATTTTGTGCGAAACCTTGTTGGAACGGCTATTCTTGCCGCTTTGGTTTTGGCCCTACAGTTATTGCTGGGAAGTCTTAAGCTGGGCCCCTTTAACATAACCTTAACTTTGGTTCCCATTATTTTGGGAGCTGTCCTTTACGGTCCACTAAGTGCCGCCTTTTTGGGTGGACTCTTCGGCTTTTTGGTTTGCATTTCCGTAATTTCCGGAAATGACGCGGGGGGCTTTATGCTCTTCTCCCAAAAGCCCGTCATTACCCTGGCTCTTTGTATGATTAAAAGTACCGCGGCCGGCTATCTTTCCGGACTGGTGGCCAGAAGTCTTGCCAAAAAGAATGCTACTCTGTCCCTATTTTTAGCCGCAGGAATCGCTCCTGTGGTGAATACCGGTATTTTCATCTTGGGGCTTCTTCTCTTCTTCCAAGATACCCTGGTGCTTTGGGCCAATGGGCAGGATAAAGTAGTAGACTTTCTTCTTTTCAGTATTCTGGGAATCAATTTCACCACGGAATTCTTGGTGAATCTGGTGCTTGTTCCCATTTTAGCCCGTATCTTACGAAACCTTCGCTTTGTAAAGCAAGAGCTTGCCGTATAAGGAGAGAAAATGATTTTAGCCATCGATTGCGGGAATACCCATACTGTTTTCGGAACCATTACGGAAGAGGGAGAAATTCAGAAAATTTTCCGTATGGAGAGTAGCCGGAGAAAAACCAGCTATGAATATGCCGCAGATATTGCCCAAATCTGTCAGCTTTTAGAGATTGATTTGCAGGGCTTGGAGGGTTCCATCCTTTCCTCCGTTGTGCCGGAACTCACCACCTCTTATCAGAAGGCTATGGAGCTTCTCTGCAAGGGAAAATGTGTGGTGGTCAACAGCAGTAGTCCCATGAATATGAGCTTTGCCATGGCGGATCCCAGCGGTGTGGCTCCGGATTTGATTATCTCCGCCGTAGGGGCGAAAAACAACTATCCTCTTCCCGCCATTATTATTGATATGGGCACCGCCACCACTATTACGGTAGTGAATAAAGAGGGTGTCTTTATGGGAGGCGTAATTCTTCCCGGAGTGGGCATCTCCATGAATGCCCTGGCCAAGGAAACCTCTTTGCTTCCCAGTATTGACGTAGCGCCCGCCAAGACCTTGATTTCCACCGATACGGTGGATGCTATGCGGGCAGGTATCATTTACGGCACCGCGGGCTCCTTAGACGGTATCGTGGAGCATTTTCAGGAAGAATTGCAGGAAGAGGGTAGTGTGATTGCCACAGGGGGCTTAGCCCATCTTATCTGCCCGTATTGCAAACATAAGATGATTGTAGATGATAACCTGTTGCTGAAGGGGCTGTGGAAGATTTGGCAGCTGGAGCAGGGGAAATAGGGCTGAAACAGGGCACGCTCTCGCTAGCTTAATCCTGTGTATTGAAGGACTGTTTTATTATAAAGATGCGCTCTAATGCAGTATGGGTCTATAATTGGGGCACGCTCCCGCTAACTTCGCCTTCGTAACAGTACTAACTTCAAGCTTCGCTTTGCTCGCTTTCAGTAAGTACTGACGGGCTC
>CALIEL010000007.1 GCA_938022235.1 Oribacterium parvum | reverse complement strand
TTGCTTTCTCAGGATTGTATTTTGGAAACCCTTAGTCTTTTAGAGCAGGGGAATTAAAGCCGGATTGCATTGTGGTGGCTGCCTTTGGACAGATTCTTCCCAAGGAGCTTTTAGAGCTTCCCCGCTATGGCTGTGTGAATATTCATGCTTCTTTACTGCCTCTTTATCGGGGAGCTTCTCCGATTCAGCAGGCTATTTTGCATAGAGACAAGGAAACCGGTATTTCCACCATGCTGATGGCGGAAGGATTGGATACCGGAGACATCCTGCTTCAAAAAAAGCTTCCATTAACGGGGGAAGAAACAGGAGAAAGTCTTTTCGAAGCCCTTTCCTTGCTTTCTCAGGATTGTATTTTGGAAACCCTTAGTCTTTTAGAGCAGGGGAATTGCCCCAGAAGGGCCCAGGATGAGGAAAAAGCCAGTCATTGCAGTATGATTGTAAAGCAGGACGGCTTTGTGAATTGGAATAAGCCCGCCGTCGAAATCGAGGCCATGGTTCGGGCCTTTAATCCCTGGCCTGCTGCAGTCAGTATTCTTCCCAACGGAAAAAGCTTTAAAATCTGGAAAGCCAGAGTTATCCGGCAAAAAGAAGAGGATTTTCAAAGCTTTTCAGAAATTAAAGAAGATTTGCTCTTTGCTCATTTACCGGAAAGCCTTTCGGAGGAAGCAAAGGAGGTCTTTCGGAAGAAAGAAGGCATAGGAAAGATGTATCGCAATAAGGAGAACAATCGTCTTCTTCTTTCTACAGGGGAAGGATATCTGGAAATTTTGGAAATTCAGGTAGAAGGAAAAAAACGTTTGGATACCCCTGCTTTCTTACTAGGATTTGGAGGATAAGATGCCTTATTCATACTATTTTTTTGATCCCACAATGATTTTTGTCTATATCGGCATGGGGCTTTCTCTGCTGGCCTCTTCTTTGGTGAAGTCTACCTTTGCCAAATATGACCGGGTTCGTTCCCAAAGAGGTATCAGCGGAAGAGAGGCGGCGGAGATTATTTTACAGAAAAACGGTATCGGCTATGTGCAGGTGCTTTCCGTAAGAGGACATCTGAGCGATTTCTACAGCCCGAAGGACAAAACGGTAAATCTGTCGGAAGCCACGGAGAACTCCACCTCCATTGCAGCCATCGGTGTTGCCGCCCACGAGTGCGGACATGCTGTTCAGGATGCGGTAGGCTATATGCCTCTGGTCATCAGCCGGAATATTAATCCGGTTTGTGCTATTTGTTCACAGCTGGCCATTCCCATTATTTTTATTGGCTTTCTGATTGGCCTAAGCGGCTTTATTCAGTTGGGAATCATTGTTTTCGCAGTGGCAATTTCCTTTCAGATTATTACTCTTCCTGTGGAGTGGAATGCTTCTCAAAGAGCCATGCGGATTTTGGAAGAGGAGGGGATTTTAAGTCCCCAGGAAATTAAGGGAGTTCGGGCGGTCCTTACGGCGGCGGCTCTTACTTATGTAGCGGCAGCGGCATCCTCCGTATTGCAGCTTCTTCGTTTACTCATTCTCTATGGAGGAAGAGGCAGAAGAGATGACTAAGGTTGAAAAAATGAAAAGCAAGACCGGAGCCCATGTAGGAATATCCACCGGAGGCAAAATGGATAAGAGGAAGAAAAACTTAAAGCCAAGAGTGGAAAAGAGCGAAAGAGAGTTACTTTTGGAGCTTTTGGAAAAGGTCTTTTATGAAGGAGAGTTTATTCATCTTGCTTTAAGAAAGCTTTTTTCGGACTATTCCGGCTTGGGAAACAGAGAGAAGGCTTTTTTAACCAGAAGCAGTCACGGGATTTTGGAGCGGTATCTGCAACTGGACTATGTGATTTCCTTATACAGCAGTGTAAAACTGAAAAAACTGAAGCCCGTGGTTCTTTTAAGTCTTCGCATTGCTATTTATCAATTACTTTTTATGGACAAAATTCCGGTCCATGCCATTGTGGATGAGGCGGTAAAAAGCATCAAAAAAAGAAAACTTCAGGGTCTGGTTCCCTTTGTCAATGCAGTTTTACGAAAGATTGTAGGAGAGAAAGAAGAGATTAAAAAGAAGCTGGCTTCTCTTCCCAAGGAGGATGCAGTTTCCCTATGCCTTCCTCCGGATATTTTGGAGGTCTTTTTAAAAGACTATGGCAGGGAAAGAACGATTGCCATGGCAGAGGCCTTCTTACAAAGTGACGGAGGCTTTTATATCCGAAATGAATCCGGAGAGGGAGAACGGGTATCCGGAAATATATTAGAGGAGGAACGTTTCCGTTCCGGTGCCGTCACCATACAGGACTTTTCTTCTCAAGCGGTGGGAAAAAGCCTAAAGCTTAAAGAAGGAGCTTTGGTACTGGATTGCTGCAGTGCCCCGGGAGGAAAAGCCTGCCATATCGCCTCCTTACTGAAGGGGAGCGGTAAGGTTTATGCCAGAGATGCTCAGAAGGATAAGCTTCGTTATATTGTGGAAAACCAAAAACGTCTTGGTTTAGAAAATATGGAGATTGAGCATTGGGATGCCAGAGTTTTGGATGAGCGCTTTATACAGGAAGGCGAGGGGATTTTGGATGCGGTGCTTTGTGATGCACCCTGTTCCGGCCTTGGCGTTATCGGTAGAAAACCGGATATTCGTCTGCATTTTACTAAGGAAGCTTTGGAGGAATTGCAAAGCCTGCAAAGGGAGATTCTAAGTACGGTTCAAGCCTATGTGAAAAAGGGAGGACAGCTTTTATACTCTACCTGCAGTCTTTCTTTTAAGGAAAATGAAGAGAACCGGGACTATATTCTACAACATTTCCCTTTCACCCTGATAAAGGAAGAGAAGTTTATGCCCGGGAAGCCCTCGGACGGCTTTTATCTGGCTCTGTTTCAGAGAAAGACGGAAGATTGATCCCCACATTGTACCGGAAGAATTCGGAGCAGTAATTTTACGCAATTTCAGAAAAGGATGGAGGAGTAATTCTTGCAAGAGAAGGAAGGCATGAAAAATATTCGTGATTTAGAGCTTATAGAGCTGAAAAG
>CALIEL010000006.1 GCA_938022235.1 Oribacterium parvum | reverse complement strand
CTCCACCTCTTCCAAGAAGAAGCCGGATTTACTTTCTTCCTTAGCTACATTGACTTCTAATAAAACGGAGGCAAGTTCCTCTTTCTTGGCGTATTCCTTTTCCACCTCTAAAGCCAGGGGAAGGGAGTCAATGGAATGAATCATCTTTACTCTGCCGGGAAGATATTTTACCTTATTCTTCTGAAGAGAACCAATCATATGGAAAGAGGGGGCATCCTTTTGTAAAAGGCTATCCTCCTGTAGGAGGGCAAATTTGTCCCGAATTTCCTGCACCTTGTTCTCTCCGAAATCCCGAATGCCGAAGCTATAGGCTTCCTGTAAGGCTTCGTAGGGCTTGGTTTTGGATACGCCGATAAGAAGAACCTCCTCCGGCTTTCTTCCGGATCTTTCGCAGGCCTTACGAATATTTTCCCGAACAATCTGAATCTCTTTTTCCATAGGAGTTTCCTTTCTACTAAAGTTATATATACAGATAGCCCTATTATAGAAGCTTTTTAGAGAAAGGACTATAGAAAAAGCGAAGTTAAGCCGCGACTAACAAATAGTGCAACCAAAGTTGAGTTGTGACTTATAACTCCAGTGCAACCAAAGTTAAATTGCGACTCGTAACCCTATTGCCATCAAAGTGCAGCGCTTTCAAGTCTGCGCGATTTAGAACAAGCGGTATGTTCCCACTACGAAATATTCCTCCGGAACCTTCCACTCAGGCTTCTTCTCCACGTTGCCTACCGTCCAGCTATCCGGCTTATGGAAATGTGCGGTCAGAACGGTATGGAAGTAGAACATTACAATACCGTCATTTAAGTACCGGTCTTCCTTAGTAATATGTTTAACCTCCCGATCCAGAAGATAGAGCATATTGTCTTCTATTAAGAAACGATAGGTCTGGCGATTCAATGCGGCCGGGGCAAGACTTGAGGCATAAAAGGCCTTCTCCCAGTTTGGATCCATGGCATCCTCGGCAAAATCACAGTTCTGTCCGAAAACAGACTGGGAAACCAGTTCATCCATGGCAATCTTAGGAGCAATATGTCCTTTGATCTTCTCCATGCGCACATCGGATCTGGACTTAATATCGATACGGTTGCTGTCCTTCTCCGGATTACCGTGTCCAAAGCTGATGCAGGTGGTAACGGTAAGGGGAGAATTAATATTCAAAGCGGTTTTTACCGCCTTTGCTTCGTTAATCGTTAAAAAGCAGGTATTTAACTTCAGTTCTGTAAGCTTCAATTCCAACTGTGCAGCCAGATAGCCTGCATGGATGTAGCCTTCTTCGCTGTCCTCTCCTAAAAGTAAGATATAGTTAGGGGCAAAAAAAGCATTTCCCATATAGCCTACGATGCCTTCCAAACGAGGACCGGCTTCCTTTCCCAGTAAAAGAATCTCTGTCTTCTGCTCCGGAATAAGGGGAGACAGCTCCTTCATATACTGCCGTACCTGCTCCAGCAATTTTTCATCTACCTTCTTATCCTTATAGCTACGGATGGAACTCCGTTCTTTAATGAGCTCTCTCCACTTCATAATGTACCCTCTCTTTCTCCTGAATCAGTGATTTTTTCCAGTCTCTTCCTATAAAAATAGGAGAGTTTTTCTAAATAGACTAAAGCTATTTTATCATAAGAACGGAAAAAGCTCTAAGAGAACTTTACATTTCTACATTTTTCTTTGTAGAAAGTCCTGACGGATATTTGTAGAAAACGGAGAGACAAGGCGAAGAGATATATTCTCCTTGCAGAAAGCGAAGCTAAGAGCCTTTTCTTGTATTTTGCGGAGAGTAAAGTGAAGAAGGCAAAGCCTTATGCATCTTCGGTACCGCGCCGAAATATGGGTTGTAGATTTCCTACTCTTTTTTTAAAATTCTCGAAAGAGTATTGCAGGAGCATAGGGGAAAGAGTATAGTAATAACGTTTCTTAATTTTAAATAGATAGAAAGGGAACAGATGGATTTAAAGAAAGAACAGCTTGAGTTTATTCAGCAGTTTAAAGAAATTACGGAAAATAAGGAATATTGCAAGTTGAAGGCGGTGCCCCGGCATGGAAGTACCAATACCTTTGACCATAGTGTTCGTGTGGCCTACATGGCATATCATTTGGCAAAAAGCTGGGGCATGGATGCGGACAGCGCGGCCAGAATCGGTTTCCTTCATGATTTTTGCATGATTGACTATCATAAGGATGACGGTACCACCCACAATGGACGTTGGTATTGCTTCTATCATCCGGAGGATGCGGTGGAGAACTCCGAAGCACAGAATTTTGCTTTAACGGAGACAGAGAAGAGAGCTATTTTAACCCATATGTTCCCTCTTTCTACCCGTATTCCCAACAGCAGGATAGCCTATTTATTGACCTTATCCGACAAGACCGTAGCCCTGCAGGAGTCTTGGCAGAATGCGGTAGATGCCTTTGCCAGATTCAGAGAGATGTTGCATCTTTCTCCCAAGAAGGCACCGGTTTATGTCCGGAACAGAGAGGATGAAGAATAAATTTCTTCGGGGATTTTTCTCTTACTATAAGAATGGAGCGACTTTCGGTTTTCGAGATCGCTCTATTTTTTTCGACTTTTTGCTTATAGCTTATTTTCGAATTTTTCCCTATGGCTCCCTTTTTGATTCGCGGCTTTATGGCTATACCCTTGTGCTAAAGAGGGAAAAGTTGTATTTTTATCCTTGGACAAAAGCTTTTATACGCGTAGAAGAACATGCTCTCTTCCGGTGATTCTTCTATGGCCGGAAGAATATGATACAGCAAGAAGATTTTTCTCTTCATGCATAAGAAGGTGAATATTTCATGGAACAAAATAGCAATAACAAAAAATCAATAGGGAAAAAGCTCCTTCCCTATCTTTTATTTTTTCTGCTGGGATTCAGCTGTCTGTTTCGCTTATCCTATCTTTTTTTAGTTAGTAACTGGGAAGAGCTTACGGTAGATGAGATTCTCTTTCATATTTTCGCCCCTATGGGGGGAGCCAACGGGCATCTGGTACAGCTTTTTATTATCACAGCCTTGGCGCCGGCCATTCTTTTATGGCTATCCCTCTCTGTGTTTTATTATTTTTTCTACCAAAAACAAAAGAAGCCTACAGAAAATGGAGAAGCTATGACGTACTCCAATGGAGTAGCCTTTGCGCCTTCTCATGAAGCCATTGCCTTTTCTAAGCTTCAAAAGCTTATTACGCCCAAAGTGCGAATCTTCCTTCCCAAAATCAAGAAGGCCTTCCTGCCTCTTTGTGGCTTTTTCAGCATTTTCCTTGTGGCGGTGACTATTTTAGATGCTTGGGACGGTATTTCTCTTGGTTCTTTTTTAAGCTCCCAATTTCAATCCTCCAAGTTTATTGAAGAGCATTATGTGGATCCGAAAAATGTGGACTTGAAATTTCCGGAGAAGAAAAGAAATCTTATCTATATTTACATGGAATCCACGGAGCTTACCTTTATGGACAAGGAGCACGGCGGAGATTTTCCGGAAAATCTTCTGCCCGAATTGATGGCTTTGGGCGAAGAGGGAGAGGACTTTGCCGGAGAGGGAGAAAAAAGGAATGGGGGCATTGCCCTTCCCGGAGCCACCTGGACCATGGGAGCGATTTTCGGAGAGAGCACCGGTCTTCCTTTGAAAATCTCCATTGAGCAAAATTCCATGGATAGCCAAAAGCATTTTTTCCCTTCTGTAACCGCCCTGGGCGATATTCTGGAAGAGGAAGGCTACAATCAAAAATTCCTCTTAGGCTCTGTAGGCTATTTTGGCGGAAGAGAGCTTTTCATGGAGGATCATGGAAACGTAGCCGTGGAGGATTTTTCCTATTGGAAGAGAAAAGGCAAATTTCCCAGAAACTATTGGGTGAACTGGGGCTTTGAGGATGAGAAGCTTTTTCTGTACGCGAAGGAAGAATTGGAAAAACTGGGGAAGGCGGAACAACCCTTTAATCTGACCTTGCTTACAGTGGATACTCATTTTCCGGATGGTTATGTGTGCAGACTTTGCGAAAGAAAGCACCCGAAAAATCAGTATGCGGATGTGTACCAATGTACATCCCGGCAGGTATCCAACTTTGTTCACTGGGTACAGCAGCAGCCTTTTTATGAAAATACAACCATAGTCATTTCCGGGGATCACCCCACCATGGATCACGATTTCTGTAATGGTGTGGAAAAAAGCTATCAAAGAAAGGTTTTCACCACCTATCTCAATGCCCTTCCCACCGTGGAAGAAAAGAAATATCGGGAATACAGTACCTTTGACGACTTCCCCACTACTTTGGCAGCTATGGGGGTAGAAATTCCGGGAGATAAGCTGGGACTGGGCAGAAATTTATTTTCCACAACCCCAACCCTTATAGAAGAATACGGATTAAAGCATGTAAAAAAAGAACTGGAAAAACGCTCCGACTTTATGATTTCTCTGGGACAGATTGACAAAGAATCCGCCTTTATTCAGAAAGAAGAAAAGAAGAAGGAAAAAGAGGAGAAGAAAAAGAAGGAGGCGGAGGAGCAAAGCAAAAAAATAAAAGAAACGCAGAAGAAGTGATGAAGGGTAAGCTTTATCCGAAATCGCTTTCGCGCAGTATAGCTTGTAACAGGGGCACGCTCCCGCTAACCTCGCCTCGCAGGGGTTCTAAGCTTTTAAAAAACAAAAGCCAAGAACCCGCGGGCTCAGATTGCCCCTTATTACAAGCTATACTGCTTGAAAGCTGATGGATACTCGTCTTGCTAATACCACTTCTTTTGTGTTTCTTTTAAAGTTTATGCTTAGCGTGTAAGGGGAGAACTAAGAGTATACCCCTTACACGCTATTTTGAGCGAAAGCGAGAATCAGTCTTATCATCACTTCTTCTGCGTTTCGTTATAGTTTAGAATGTAGTCCACTGCCTGGGGCAGACCGCCTTCCAATATGGGGGCGGTGATGTAGTTTGCTACTGCCTTACATTCTTCTTTGGCGTTGCCCATGGCGATGCCCATTCCTACATGGGAGAGCATTTCCACATCATTCCAGCCGTCTCCGATGGCGGCACATTCCTCTTTTTGAATGCCCAAAGCCTTGCAAATGGCTTCGATACCGGAAACTTTGGAAATATTTCTTTTGGTCACATCAAAGGACAGACCGTCGGACCAGCGAACCAAATGGCAGTCCGGAATTCTTCTTTCCAGCTCTTCAACTTGCTCTTCCTGAAGTACCGGAATCAGCATATAAAGAGGATTCTTTCTGGCTTTCGACAGGGGAAGGATGGGAGGAAGGCCGGATTTGATTTCCGAAAGACAATGTAGCAAAGCATCATTTACAAAGTTGGCGTAGAGCCTTCTCTCTTCCAAAAATAGAATGGGAAAGGTGTTTTCTTCCGCCATTGCCAGGACATTTTCCACCATTTCTCCGGGAATGTCTTCTTGTAAAAGTACCTCTCCGTTTTTTGGGTCAAAGTAAGGCAGGGGAAGCCCTGCCTCATCAATCAGGAAGTGGTAGTCCTTCGGCTTTTTGGCGCCCTGCTTTTGGAATACATGTCTTGCCTTATCAGGGTGCAGGATATAGTCATAGCCTCCGTCCAAAGTGACAAAGGCATCGAAATACATATCCTCCACCAAGCCTTCATTATAAATTTCCACCCAGTGCCTTCCGGTGGCAATGGCACAAAGCACTCCTGCCTCCCGGGCTCTTCGGACGGCA
>CALIEL010000005.1 GCA_938022235.1 Oribacterium parvum | reverse complement strand
CGGCGGTTCCAGCTCCGGTGGCGGTGGCGGAAGCTTTTCCGGTGGCGGTTCCGGCGGAGGGGGAAGTTCTTCCGGAGGCGGAAGTTCCTCCGGTTCAAGCAGCAGTGCTTGGCAGACCGGCTATAACCCATCAACTAAGAATCCCTTTGCAACAAATGAAGAGCTGTATAGCTTCCATTTACAAAATGAACTAGCTAGAAAACAAGGAATTGAGGAACGCTCTAGGGAACGTGCTAAGCAGGAACAGGAACGCCTGGCACGGCAGAGAGAGGAACAAAAAGAGGCTGCCAGAAAGGCAAGAGAAGAAAAAGAGCGGAGAGACAAGGAAAATGCTGAGCTTTTAAGACAGCAGCAGGCTGAGAGAGAGGCGACTTTCCGCGAGACAAAGGAGAAGTTTAAAGACGGTTTAGCAGAGCCTGATCGCCTTCAAGTGATTGATAAGAAGGGAGAAAGTAGATTTGCTTTATTTGCCAAGGGTGTCGATTTAAATGCAGGAAGCTTCAGAAAAGATGAGAATCTGGTTATTGCAAAGAATACCTACGCTTTTGAAATCATTCCCCAAACCGCTTCTTCCGGCTTTTATGACACGGCGAATGTAGCGGAAAGAGTATACGGTGCAGGAGAAGAGAACTACATTTCCAGATTAAGCTACTATGCGGCAGAGCGAGATGCTTTACGGCATGCCCTTTTACAAAGAAGTAGTGACGTGGTGAATCTCCGGGGAACAAGCCCTCAAAGCGGAAGTTTTAAGGCAAAAATCTTTGGAAAACTCCATAGTCTGGATGAGCTTTATACCGAGGCCGTTACTCCTACAAGGTCCAGCGCTTATGCCCTGTATCCAAAGACACAGGAAGCCGGTCAAAGCCAAAGAGCCAGCGCGTCCACCCTTTCTCGTTCAGAGGCAACAGCTTCCGCTTCCAACTTGGGAAGAGAGGAAGCACAGAACAGTACCCTTCCCCAGAACTTAAAATATGAAGCTCTCTTTAATGAGAAGAAAGTCAATCCTTCCGACTTTTCCGAGACGGTTTTGGAATATTTACAAAAGGGAGAGGTTCTGCTACTGGAGCATAGCGGCTTTAATACAAGCGGAAATCAGATTGCCGTAGTTTACGGTGCAGAGTGGGATATCTACGGAGAATTAACCGCATTATATCTTACCGAGCCGGATGATAACTTACAGGCAATGAAGCGTTATCCGGTGAAAAAGCTGAGCGGCAGTAACGAAGAAAAGCTGGTATTCATGCCGGAGAAGAACGACAAAGTACAGTCTAAACTGAAGTACTTCTATACGGTAAGTCTCTATGAAAAAGAACCGGAGAAATTATTCTTTGACGTAACAGGCTAAAGCTTTGGAGCAATAATTTTTCAAAACAAGAGAAAGAAAACATATAAAAAAGAAACGCTGAAGTAGCGCTCAGAAGTCTAGAGCACTTTTGCTTTTCGAAATATAGCCTGTAATAAGGGGCAATCTGAGCCCGCGGGTTCTTGGCTTTTGTACTATAAAAGCTTAGAACCCCTGCGAGGCGAAGTTAGCGGGAGCGTGCCCTTGTTACAGGCTATATTGTTGAAAAGCGATAAATCACTACTTCAGCGTTTCTTTTATGTAAATTATTTCGCTTCTTCTACAGACTCGGTAAGCTTTGCCACCTCCATGTTCTGAGGAAGAATCGCACTTAAAATCAAAGCGACAACAAAGACTACCGCTACGACATTTTCCCCGAATACGGTCTGTACGATGGAGGGGAAGATGTGCCAGATGCTGCTCTCCGTGCTGGAGGTAAATCCGATACCTACTGCCAAGGAAAGAGAAGCGATGACGATATTTCTCTGGGTAAAGCCGCAGGAAGCAATCATCTGCATTCCGGAGACTACGATGCTTCCGAACATCATGATGGTGCATCCGCCCAAAACGCTCTGGGGAAGGGAAGCAAAGAAATGTCCTACAGGGGGCAGAAGTCCTGCCAACAGCATTGCTGCTGCACCGGTGGCAATGGTGAAACGGTTTACTACCTTGGTCATGGCGATAAGGCCTACGTTCTGGGAGAAGGAGGTTACGGGAGCACAGCCGAAAAGTCCGGAAATGCTGGATCCGAATCCGTCACATGCCAGAGAACCGGAAATTTCCTTTTCGGTGATTTCTCTGTTTAAGCCGGAGGCTACCATGGCTGTAGTATCTCCGATGGTCTCTGCTGCGGAAACAAGGAAGATGATACAAACGGAAAGGATGGCGCCGATGTTAAACTGTGGAGTAAAGGGGAAGAGTCTTGGTAAAGACACAAAGCCGTCAGAGAAAATCAGGCTTAAATCCACCTTGCCCATAAATATGGAAAGAATATATCCAACAATCAAGCCGGCCAATACGGAAAGCTGCTTCATATAACCCTTTACGAAGATGCTCCAGCCGATACAGGTAAGTAAAGTTACGGTGGCAATGATTAAGTTTTCTTTGGAACCGAAGTCATCGCTATATCCTCCACCGAAGGAACGTGCGCCTACGGTAAAAAGGGAGAAGCCGATGGCGGTTACAACGGTTGCGGCAACGATGGGAGTGATGATTCTCTTCCAATACTTTGCCAAAAGTCCTAAAACACCTTCAAAGCAACCGCCTACGATGACCGCACCGATGACGGTAGGGTAACCGAAGTTTGCGGCAATGGTGGACAGGATGGTCACGAAGGTAAAGCTTACACCCATTACGATAGGAAGCTTAGCGCCAATCTTCCAGACCGGATACAGCTGGATAAAGGTGGCGATACCTGCGGCAAACATCGCGTTTTGTAAGAGCATGGCGATTTCCTGCTGGGTAAGGGCGGGCTGTGCGGCTCCTGCGATAATGGTAATAGGGGCCAGGTTGGATACGAACATGGCTAAGACATGCTGTAAGCCGAAGGGGATGGCCTTTCCGATGGGCACTCTTCCGTCTAGCTTGTAAATGTTCTCCATGCGTGCTACTGACTTTTCTTGACTCATTTTTCCTCCTTCGTTTGTTTGAAAAAGAAAAAAGATTCCTGAAATATCACCGGGAAATAGATATTTTCAATGGTTTGTGCCTAAGGAGCTTCCTGATTTGCTCTCAAGCAGCATTTTCCGATGTCGGACTGTAGAGCTTTCTTCCTTGAAAATGTAGCTATTCCTTTTTGTGATTTTTCATAGAAATCTTTCCTGTTTTTTCAAAAAAATAAAAAATCCTATAACAAGAATCTGGACTGTATTGTAGCACCCTGTAAAGTGCTTGTCTATATTTTGACAATACGCCAAAAATTAGACAAGTTCACGGAAATTTCTAAAAATAAAGGAAAAACCTTGGAAATATTAAAATGGCATTTTGACAAAAAATCCAGTAATATCAAGCTTGTAGGAAGATGCAAGGATAAGCCGTAATGGAAGGGATTTTTGCCAGTCAGTACAAAATTTTAGATTATCTAAAAAAAATTTTTGTTAAATCTATGACAGAAGCACCAAAAAAGCTTGGCAAAAACTGTGAATAGACTCCAGAAATGGGTGATTTTATACTTAGACAAAGCCATTCCGGAGGAAGAAGGCCTTGTATTTTCGTAACCAATGGATGCATTTGCAAACAGTCAGGAGGGTTTCCATGCGTGCAGTAGGGAAAGATAAGATTCGTGTTGATGCCTATGGAAAAGTCACAGGCGAAGCAAAGTATACTGCGGACTTAGAGCCGAAGAATATTTTGCACGGTAAGGTTTACCATTCCACCATCGGAAATGGTTTGGTAAAGAGCATTGATACCAGTGAGGCGGAGAAGGTACCGGGAGTCGTAAAGATTCTTACCTGCTTTGATGTGCCGGATATTCAATTCCCCACAGCAGGACACCCCTGGTCTGTAGAGAAAGCCCACCAGGATATCTGTGACAGAAAGCTTCTGAATCAGAGGGTCCGGATTTACGGAGATGATATTGCCTGCGTCATTGCGGAAAATGAAGTTGCCTGTGACCAGGCTCTTCGCCTTTTAAAGGTGGAGTACGAGGAATATCCTGTGATGACCACCGTGGAGGAGGCATTGGCGGAAGGAGCTCAGGCGCTTCACCCGGACCTTCGTAAGGACAATGTTATCGTTCATAGCCACATGACCATGGGAGAGAAGGATTATACCTTTGAGGAAGGCCTGAAGAAGGCGAAGGAAGAGTATGGAGAGGAAAATATCGTCACCTACGAGCAGGTTTATGATACGCCGAAGATTTCTCACTGCCATATCGAGCTTCCGGTGTCCTTTGCCTACGTGGATGTGAACGATAAGATTACCATTGTTTGCTCCACCCAGATTCCTCATATTGTTCGTTTATATACAGCGATGGCTCTCGGGGTTCCTGCAGGAAGAGTTCGTATTATTAAGCCTTATATCGGCGGCGGATTCGGTAACAAACAGGACGTATTGTATGAGCCGTTAAATGCTTACATGTCCATGCAGGTGGGCGGAAGACCGGTGCGTTTGGAGATTTCCCGTGAGGAAACCATTTACGGCACCAGAACCAGACACCAGATTACCGGACATACCAAGGCTGTGGTAACAAAGGACGGACAGATTCTTAGCAGAAAGATGGAAGCCTTTGCCAACAACGGAGGTTACGCTTCCCATGGCCACGCCATCTGTGCAAACTGCGGAAATGTCTTCAAAGAATTATATATTGATAAGATCGGTACAGAGGTAGACTGCTGGACCGTTTATACCAACGCGCCTACTGCGGGAGCTATGAGAGGATACGGTATTCCCCAGTCTGTATGGATTACCGAGTGCTTAACCGATGATTTGGCAAGAAAAATCGGAATGGATCCTCTGGAACTTCGTTTAAAAAACTGCATTCCTGCAGGATTTAAGGATCCGCACAATGGCATTACCTTCCACTCCTATGGATTAAAAGAGGCTATGTTAAAGGGGGCGGAGCTTGCCAAGTGGAAGGAGAAGAGAGCGGAGTACGATAAGCCTCAAAGCGGAGACAAGAGAAGAGGTATCGGTATGGCGATTTTCTGCTATAAGACCGGTGTTCATCCTATCGCTTTAGAGACTGCTG
>CALIEL010000004.1 GCA_938022235.1 Oribacterium parvum | reverse complement strand
GGTTACCTCCGATATTCAGTAAATAATGCTTGGCTCCGGCTTGTTCCAATAGCTCTGTTGCCCTTTCCACGGACCAACCCTTGGCAATGCCGCCTACATCCAGCCTAAGCTCCGGATCTTGAAAGTACACGGTGGAGTTTGCTTCATCCAATATC
Organism: Oribacterium parvum; assembly: GCA_938022235.1. GTDB lineage: Bacteria > Bacillota > Clostridia > Lachnospirales > Lachnospiraceae > Oribacterium > Oribacterium parvum_A. Next base: position 1,602 of record CALIEL010000004.1, on the reverse strand, counting down.
AAATCTTCAATATTACAATGCTTGGACGCCTCTAAAAGAGCTGTTTCCTCCGGAAGACTTGCATTTTCCGGATTGGCAATGCCCGCCTCCCGATAGTCATGCCAGATGCGAAGAACGGCCCCGTAGGCGATATTTACCTCTCCGTCTGTCTTTTCATAGATTTCCTTTCCGAACTTCAGTAAGGCCATAATCTCCGGATCTACCTTCACCGGAGCAGTACCGGCATTTTCATTTACATATTTTAAGTTCTGTACCCCGGGATAATCGTCATACACATCGAAGAGCTGATGGAGCTCCTGCAGGCGCTTATGCACTGCCTTGAAGTTTTTCTGAAAATCCCCTTCATTTCCCTCGTAGCCGATAACCAGAGAAACCGTATCAAAGACATCCATAAACTGGTCTTGATAACGATTCTTCTTTCCACAGGCGCTAAGAATAAGGCAGACACCGAGGACAAGACAGGCGCTAAGGACAAGATAAGACTTGCGGAGGCGTGCAAAAGAAAAAGAAGTATGAGGCAATGTCTTTTTAGTGCTCACGATACAAAATCCCCTCTTCCTCTTTGTGACGGGCAAACCATTCCTTTACATAAGGACAGGTGGGAAGGATTTTTCCATCCTGTGTCCTGACCTCTGCAATGGCCTTTTCCACCAAGGCCCCTGCAATCCCCTGCCCCCGCAGAGAAGGGTCCACAAAGGTATGGTCAAATTCATAGACCTTTTCCTCTGCCTTATAATAAGGAAAGGTTATTTCCGCCAGGACTTTTCCGTCCTCTTCATAACGAATCTGATGCTTTTCTATCTTCCATTCCATAAACTGCTCCTTTCCAAAAAACAAAAAATCCTCCTTCGATTTTTCGATAAATCTATGCTTTGGCTTTCAACAGAAAAAAGCAAGGATGTCTATTTGCGGCAAAGTTAGTTTACTATAACATTTTTTCTTCACAAAAAAAAGCTTCTTTTTCCTTTGGCTGAACTGAAACTTTTTCCTTTGGCTGAACTGAAACTTTTTCCTTTGGCTGAACTGAAACAATCTCCCCATGGGGAGAACCTGTCCGCTTTATGGAAAAGAAGCTTTTTTCTCTTTTGAACCTTCTCTTTTACTTCTTATAAGGAAATAACTTGAGCTCTCCTTTGTTATATTCTCCCAAATAGACCTCGTGTATACTTTGATAGCCCTGCTTTTTTAATTCCTCTTGAAGCCATGCATTGTCTTTTCCGATAATGGTCAGAATATTTTTCTGAAGGTGACCATCGGTAATTTCATTTTCACATTGTGCATCTTCACATAGCGAAGCAGCAGAACCAGACCGCACCAAATTGCCAGTACCGCCAGATATTCCCAGATCTTGATGTTGTCGTTATAAATTACGCCGCCGATAATACCACCCAATACATAGTTTTGCACCGCATCGGAGGCTGTGCTGGGCGCCAGATTACCTTTTCCGGAAATGTTAATGACAAAAATCAAAGCTAAAAAGCCGATAAATAACTTTTCCGCCACCAAAATGAATTCCTGCATCCTCTTGCCTCCTACCGTTTAAAAAAAGCCGGGAAAGAAAAATGCTCTCTGCGCGCATTTCCTTCCCGGCCTATCCCGGAG
>CALIEL010000003.1 GCA_938022235.1 Oribacterium parvum | reverse complement strand
AGTGTATTACATTTTAAATTTAAACTTGAAGATATAGAACAAATAAAAACGAAGAAGCGTCCGTTTCATTGTCTGAAGATGACCATAAAAGTTAGGAATCCCATTTTTTATGGTTTGCATGAGAAGAAACTAAATAAGTTGGAGAAGGTAAGTATCATCCTAGATAGAAAAAAATCGGATTGTTTTATGCAGGAGATAGAACAATTTTACAGAAAGTAAATCAATGGGCCGATTTAGCAAATACAATTAACGAATATGAGGAAAATGGCTAAATATAAATTGACGATTTTGCGGTATTGAAATATAAGATTATGAAGAATTTCGCAGGGCTCTGGAGGATGATTTTCGTAAGATTGATCCAAGTGGAAAGATATCGGCACTTTTTGATGCAATTCCGGCTCAGCTCATGGGAAATGCATCCAGGTATCAGGTATCAAGTGTTTTGAAAGGATTTTACAGAAAATGATATATATTCCAAGCTTTTAAATGGTAAGTTACAGGCTAACTTGGGCTATATTTATGAGAATGCAAGAATAATGCGTGAAATATTGCTATACACATAGGATTATCAAAAGGATGGATCTCTAGAATGTGTACCGATTATGTGGGCACAGTTTATATAAAACCTGGACCGACAAAGTCCTATTGAGTGAACTCCATGGGGATGGTATAATACCTCAGGTTTATTATTTCCCATTACGTATGAAAAGTTCGTCATAAATTGTCGATTTAGAAGATAGGAGTGTAAAAATGAAATTAGGAATTGTCGGTTTGCCAAATGTGGGAAAGTCCACCCTCTTTAATGCCATTACCAAGGCGGGGGCGGAGTCTGCCAACTACCCCTTCTGTACCATTGATCCAAACGTAGGCGTAGTGGCGGTGCCGGATGAGCGCTTGAAACTTTTGTCTGACCTGTATCATTCTGAGAAAATCACTCCTGCGGTTATCGAGTTTGTGGATATTGCGGGGCTGGTCCGGGGCGCTTCCAAGGGAGAGGGTTTAGGAAATCAGTTCTTGGGAAATATCCGGGAAACGGATGCCATTGTGCATGTAGTGCGTTGTTTTGAAGATGACAATGTTATCCATGTAGACGGTTCTGTAGACCCCATCAGAGATATTGAAACCATTGAATTGGAGTTGATTTTCTCTGATTTGGAGCTTTTGGACAGAAGAATGCAAAAGACCAAGAAGCTTGCCAATAACGATAAGGATGCGAAGAAGGAATATGCCCTTTTGGAAAAGCTTCATGCTCATCTGGAAGAGGGGAAACTGGCCATTAACTTTGAAGCAGACGAGGAAGAGGGAGCTTTACTGGACAGCATCGGGCTTCTTACCAGAAAGCCTGTGATTTATGCCTGCAATGTGGCGGAGGAAAGTCTTGCGGATGACGGAGAAAGTAATCCCCACGTGGCAAAGGTTCGGGAATATGCAAAGAAAAACCACTCCGAAAGCTTCGTGATTTCCGCCCAGATTGAGCAGGAGATTTCCGAGCTTTCCGAGGAGGAAAAGGGCGAGTATCTGGAGTCCCTTGGATTAAGTGAGTCCGGTTTAGATAAAATCGTTCGTGCTTCCTATTCTCTTCTTGGACTGATGTCCTATCTTACAGCGGGGGAGAAGGAAACCAGAGCTTGGACCATTAAAAAGGGAACCAAGGCGCCTCAGGCAGCAGGAAAGATTCACACCGACTTTGAGAGAGGATTTATTAAGGCGGAAGTGGTAAATTACAAGGATTTGCTGGATAACGGTTCTCTTTCTGCGGCAAGGGAAAAGGGACTTGTTCGTATGGAAGGAAAAGAATACGTGATGCAGGATGGAGATGTGGTACTGTTCCGCTTTAATGTCTAAATAAATATCCAAGGAGCCAGCTTCCTTTCGCTTTGGCCGATTTAGCTTAAATCATAGAACAACCTGCCCTGACAATAGCAAAATATGCTCCAACAGCAGAAAATATGCTCCAACAATAGAAAACATAAATTTTAAGAAGATGACTTTTTGCTCATCTTCTTTTTTTATGCTTTTTTGACATGACTGCTTCTTTCCTTATTGGATTTTTCGGGAGCATAGAGCGGAGAAAGCTTTGAATTTACGGCTTTTATCCACAATTTTCCGCATTTTACTATTTAGAGATTTTTCTTCTTTGTTCTTTCGAAAAAACAGGGGAAGGAAGTGGGAAAATTCTAGTATCTTGTCTTGCCATTTCCCTGAAAACTCGGTATTATAATGGAGAAGTGGGAAAAAGTGGGAGAAAGTGGTAAGTATGTTTACGGGAGAGTATCATTTAAATTTAGATACTAAGGGCAGGATGATGATTCCTGCCAAGTTCCGTGAGGATGGTTATAGCGAATTTTTCCTAACCCGTTCATTAGATGGCTGTCTTTCCCTCTACGCAATTCCGGAATGGAAGAAGTTGGAGGAAAAGTTACAGGCTTTGCCCATGACCAGTGAAAAGGCGAGAAAGTTAAAGCGTTATATTCTGGGTAGTGCAGTGTCGGTGGAGTGTGATAAACAGGGACGTATCCTCATTCCACAGGTCTTACGGGACAAGGCAGAATTGGAAAAAGATGTGATGCTTCTGGGTGTGGGAGACTATGCGGAAATCTGGTCTGCCGATAGCTATGAAGAGAAGAATGATTTTTCCGATACGGAAGAGTTGGCTAAAGACATGGAAGGCATGGGCATATAATGGAATTTTCTCATAAAAGTATCATGGTTGAAGAATGTATGGAGGGTCTGAACATCAAGAAGGATGGCATCTATGTGGATGGCACTCTGGGCGGTGGAGGACATTCCTTCCATATTTTAGAAAGACTTGGGGAAAAGGGACAGCTGATCGGTATTGACCAGGATGAGGATGCGATACTGGCGGCAACAGAAAGATTAAAGCCCTTTGCCAAGCAGCTTCACATCATTAGGGACAATTATGAGCATTTTCCGGAAATCCTATCTTCCCTTTCTATAGAAAAGGTGGACGGGATTCTTTTAGACTTAGGCGTTTCCAGCCATCAGTTTGATGAAGAAGAAAGAGGTTTTTCCTATCGATTTGATGCACCCTTGGATATGCGGATGGATCAAAGACAGGACTTTAGTGCAAAGGATTTGGTGAACAGCTATAGCGAATCCTCCTTGTTTCACATCATAAGGGACTATGGGGAAGACAAGTTTGCAAAAAATATTGCAAAGCACATTGTTTTGGCAAGACAGGAAAAACCCATTGAAACAACCAAGGAATTGGCAGAAATCATTTCCCATGCCATTCCCATGAAGTTTCGTCTGCAGGGTGGTCACCCTGCAAAAAGAACGTTCCAAGCCATCCGGATTGCCTTAAATCGGGAGCTGGAGGTTTTGGAGAATTCCTTGAAGAGCATGATTGAAGCCTTGAATCCGGGAGGAAGAATCTGTATTATCAGCTTCCATTCTCTGGAGGACAGGATTGTAAAGCGAAGCTTCAAGGACGCGGAGAATCCTTGCATTTGCCCGCCGGACTTTCCGGTGTGTACCTGCGGGAGAAAAAGTCTTGGCAAGGTCATCAGCAGAAAAGCCATTTGTCCAAGTGAAGAGGAAATGGAAGATAATCCCAGAGCAAAAAGTGCGAAGCTTAGGATTTTTGAAAGAGCATAAAGGAGTAAGAAATTGTCCGGCTGTACAAGAAATTGGAAAAGTTGCGCAGAGGGCATGAAGATATTTTCGGGGGAATAAAGGGGAGTATATGAAGAAAAGGGGAGAGAGGAGAAAGCTGCAATATGTGCAAGGAAGCTTGGCCGTGAAACAGCAGTATCTCCCAAAGAAGCGAGTAGAAAAGAAAAAAATAGAGAAAAAGCAGGAGCAGAGAAAGAAAAGATCTGCTTCCGGCATGGAAAGACGGGTCTTACAGGAGAGAGCAAAGATTCTTCGGGAAAGAGAGAAGAATCACATTTTGCAGCAGGAAAGACTGAAGGAAAAAACCTCTGCCAATCTGTTCTTGGTATTTTGCGTTACAGCGATGATGTTTGTGATGGGCGGTTTATGCTTTCATTACATTCAGTTGCAGACAGAAGTGAATACCAGAATTCGAAAAATCGAGGTAGAGAAAACCCGCTTGGATAAGCTGCGGCAGAAAAATGATGCTTTGCAGAATGCTATCAATACCAGCGTGAATCCGGAAGAGGTCTATGAAATTGCCACCAAGGAACTGGGGATGGTATATCCGGGGGAAAATCAGGTAATAGAGTATAAAAAGTCGGAAAGTGAGTACGTAAGGCAGTATGAAAACATCCCCAAATCCTGAAGCTGAACAGAGAAGAAGACGGCAGACGAAAATTCTGCCGTTTTATATGCAAGAAAAACTGATTATCGGTTTTTGCTTTTTTCTGATTCTCTTTCTCTTATTGACATTTGCCCTGTTTCAGATTGTACGAAACAACAACGAGGCTTTTAACAGAAAGGTATTAAGACAAAGGCAAACCCAATATGGTTCCAAGGTGCTTCCTGCCAAAAGGGGAGACATCATGGATAGAAACGGAACCATTTTAGCCACCAGCCAGAAGGTTTACAATCTGATTGTGGATGCCAGAACCATGACTTCTTATCAGGACAAGCGTTATGAGGAAGCCAGCTTAAAGGCGGTGGAAGAGTTTTTCAAAGAGGATGCGGGAGAGCTTAGGGCTTATATTGCCAAGCAGGATGCTTTACCGGACGGGAAAAAGAGTGCCTACTATAAGTATAAAAAAAGGCTGTCCTATGAAGAGCGGACGGCATTTTTGGACTATATAGACGAGCAAAATAAGCAGTACAAAAAAGATGGAAAAAAAGACCGGATTAAGGGTCTGGATTTTGAAGAAGAGTACAGAAGATATTATCCTTATAAAAATTTAGCTTGCAATATCATCGGCTTTACTACGGATGATGGAGAAAGCGGACAGGCAGGGGTAGAGCAGTTTTATAACAAAAGCCTTATCGGTACCAACGGAAGAACCTATGGATATCTGGATTCCGACACGAAGCTCCAATCCGTGATTCGGGAAGCCACCGACGGAAACAGTTTGGTTACCACCATTAACTACAACATTCAGAGGACGGTGGAAAAATATTTGCAGGAATGGCAAACCCAGGATGTAGGCTCCAAGGTGGCTTCCGCCATTGTTATGGATCCGAAAACCGGAGAAATCCTGGCTATGGCCAGCACTAAGCAGTACGACTTAAATGAGCCGAGAAAGCTGGATGATGCGGAATATCCGGAGAGTCTTCTTTTGGAGCTTGGGAAAAAAGAAGCCCAAATCGTATATAAAAGAGAGCATGAAAACAAAAGCATATCTACAGATGAGGTGGGGCAGTATTTTACCCAGGAGGAGCTTCTTTCCTATGGAAGGCAGGCGGCCTGGAATGAGGTCTGGCGAAACCCTGTAATTTCCGACACCTATGAGCCCGGTTCTACGGTGAAGCCCTTTACGATAGCAGGAGCTTTGGAGGAATCTGTTATTAAGCCGAAAACCACCTTTACCTGTGACGGAAAGGTGACCTTAAGTGACGGTGTTCATACCTGGAACATCCGTTGTCATAAGAGAGACGGTCATGGAACTCTGGATGCGGAGCAGGCTTTGATGCAATCCTGTAACGTTTATATGATGAATACTGCCTTTGCAGAGGGGGCGGAAACTTTTGTAAAGTACCAGCATGTATTCGGCTTTGGAGATAAAACCACCGTGGACCTTCCGGGAGAGGCGGATACCTCCTCTTTGGTCTATACGGCGGATACTTTGGGAAAGACCACTCTGGCCACCAATTCCTTCGGACAAAACTTTAACGTGACCATGATCCAGATGGCCTCCGCCTTTTGCAGTGTCATCAATGGGGGTTCCTATTACAGACCCCATGTGGTAAAGCAGATTTTAAATGCCAACGGTACGGTGATTAAGGATGTGCAACCGGAGCTGATGCGGGTTACCGTTTCCGAAGATACCAGTGCTTTTTTACGAGAAGCTTTGTTCCAGACCGTAGAGGGAGGAACAGGAAAGCCGGCACAGATTCAAGGTTATCATGTGGGAGGAAAGACCGGTACAGCCCAAAAATTGCCAAGATCTGCGAAAAACTATCTGGTTTCCTTCTGCGGTTTTGCTCCCTTGGAGGATCCGCAGCTTTTGGTCTATGTGGTGGTGGATACACCCAATTTGGAAGGAGAGGCTCAGGCCAGCGCTTCCTTTGCCACCAAGATTGAGCAAAAGATTATGAACGATGCTTTACAGTTCTTAAATATTCAGCCGCAGGGAGAAACGGATCCCAATGCCTCTTTGAACAAGGACTTGCAGTCGGAAGAAGGTATTTTGGGAGAGAATCAGAGCAAGGAAGAGGAGGAAGCCGGACAGAGCGGCAAAAAAGAAGGCGTTTCCGAAAAGACGGAAAACAATTCTTCTGCTAAGAAAGACAGCAGCGCTTCCGATGCACAAGAGGGTAAAGTAGTCAAGAGAAGTGTAGATACAGACGAGAAGGCGGAAGATGAGGGAGAGGTTCCGGACGAGCTGCCAAGTACATCGGAAAGTACGGAAAGTACATCTATAAGATAAAGAAATGAGGGGGAAGGAAAATGTTTATGGAGGGAATAAGCTTAGGGATTTCCTTTTTGGTGATGCTTTTGATTTCGCCAAAGGGAATCAAGCTTCTGCACCAATTGAAGTTTGGACAGGAGGTTCGAGAGGACGGTCCCAATAGCCATTTAAAAAAGCAGGGAACTCCTACCATGGGAGGCATCTTGTTTCTGATTGCCATCAGCGTAGCCTGTCTTCCCTTTGCAGGAACCTACCCCCATATTTTGCCTGCTTATCTTTTGGGGATGGGCTTCGGCGTGGTAGGATTTATTGATGACTATCTAAAGGTGGTAAAGCATCAGTCCGAGGGCTTTAATCCAAGGCAGAAGATGCTGTGCCAGACGATTATCTCCATCCTGTATATCTCCTATATTTTTTATTCCAAGGAATATAGCGGAGCCTTTCGTATTCCTTTTTTTGGTAAGGAAGCATACAGTGTGGGACTGGTCCTGTTCTTCCCGATATCCCTCTTTATTATTACCGCTACCGATACCGGGGCGAATTTTACGGACGGCATTGACGGGCTTTGTTCCTCTGTGACCGGAGTGATTGTATTTTTCTTACTCTTGAAAAATCATCTGGGAACGGGAGATATGGCTCCTCTTATGGGGGCGGTTTTGGGCGGACTTCTGGGCTTTTTATGCTTCAATGCCTATCCTGCCAAGGTATTTATGGGAGATACCGGCTCCCTGGCTTTGGGAGGCTTTGTGGTGGCTATGGCCATTCAGCAGGAAATCGCCTTATTTATTCCGATTTTTGCCTTCATTTATTTCGTGGAAGTGCTTTCCGTGATTATTCAGGTAAGCTACTTCAAATGGAGCCATGGAAAGAGAATTTTCAAAATGGCGCCCATACATCATCATTTTGAGCTCTTGGGCTGGTCCGAGACCAAGGTGGTGACGATTTTTACCATTGTTACGATTTTGCTATGTTTTTTCTGCTTTATGATTTTATAAAAAAATGAAAGAGTAAAAAAGAAAGAGCGGAAAAAGAGCAAGAAAAATTTAGGGAAATAAATTTGCGGGCCTAAAGGGGAGAAGATAGGGCTTTGCAGAAATTACAAGCACAGGGAAAGGGATTTCAAAGAGGTTAAAGGGACAAAGATGGACAAGCAAAAAATTTTGGTTTTGGGAACAGGACGGAGCGGTGTTGCGGCGGCAAAGCAGATTCTTGCCATGGGGGGAGAAGTGATTTTCTTCGATAAGAACCCCAAGGTAGAGGATAGAGCCTTGCTGAGCCAATTTAAAAAGAAGGACAAGGTAAGCCTGATTAAGGGTAAGCTCTTGGCCTCTGATTTGTTGCATATTAACGCCTCTGTCATCAGTCCCGGAATCCCCTTAGATGAGCCTTATGTGAAAATGCTTTCCACCGCCCAAATCCCTATTATCGGAGAAATCGAACTGGCCTACCAATCCAGCAAGGGAAAGCTTTGTGCGGTAACGGGAACCAACGGAAAGACCACCACGGTGAGCCTTATCGGGGAGATTTTGAAAAGCGAATACAGTGATACCCATGTGGTGGGAAATATCGGAAATCCCTTCACGGCAGAGGCTTTAGAAACAGAAGAGCAGTCTGCCACCGTGTGTGAGGTCAGCTCCTTTCAGCTGGAAACCATCGTGGATTTTCGGCCGAATGTTTCCGCCATCACTAACATTACCCCGGATCACCTGGATCGACACAAGACCATGAAAAACTATATTGCGGTGAAGGAATCCATTGCGGAAAACCAGGAAGAGGAAGACAGTATCGTTTTAAACTATATGGATCCGGAGCTTCGAAAGTTCGGAAAGAAAAGAAGTCTAAAGCCGAAGGTGCTATGGTTTTCTTCCGAGGAAGAGCCCAAGGATACCAAGGAAAAGGAGTCTCTTTTCCTGAGAGGAGATACCTTCTATTATAAGAAGGCGGATAAGGAGGAGAAGCTTTTCACCACCAAGGATGTGCATTTGCTGGGAAAGCATAACTATGAAAATATTCTCTGTGCTGTGGGAGTGGGCCTAAAAATGGGCGTACCCATGGACAAGATTATCAAGGTTTGTAAGAAGTTCAAACCTGTGGAGCATAGAATTGAATTTGTTCGGGAACGTTCCGGCGTAAAATATTACAACGATTCCAAGGGTACCAATGTGGATGCGGCAATCCAAGCCCTTAGAGCAATGCCGGGCCCGGTGGTTTTAATCGGGGGCGGATATGATAAGCATGTGGACTTTGATCCTTGGGTGAAGGAATTTAAAGGAAGAGTTAAATACTTGGTTTTGATTGGAGAAACCAGAAATCAGATTGCGGAAACCGCCAAGAAAAACGGCTTCCAGAACGTAATGTTTGCCGAGGATATGGATGAGGCGGTAAAGGATTGTGCGGCCTATGCGGATCCCGGAGATTACGTGCTTTTAAGCCCGGCCTGTGCCTCCTGGGGCATGTTTAAGGACTATGAGGAAAGAGGCAGAATC
>CALIEL010000002.1 GCA_938022235.1 Oribacterium parvum | reverse complement strand
CGGTGCACAGAATATGAAGCAGGGAGACGTGGTCCCTGTGGTTTTGGACGGGGGTAAGGTCAAGGTTGCCCATGACGGCAGTAAGCCCAAGGAAGGCGTGGAAATCCGTGCCGGAAAGCTAAGGGGCGTTCCCTCCAACTGCATGATGTGCTCCATTGAAGAGCTTGGAGGAGAGAAGAATCTGTTCCCGGAAGCGCCGGAGAGCGGTTTATACATTTTCCCGGAAGGAACTCCGGTGGGAGTGGATGCGGTAGAGCTTTTAGGTCTACGAGATGTTTTGCACGAGTATGAGATTACTTCTAACCGTGTGGATTGCTTCTCCGTACTTGGTTTAGCAAGGGAGGCGGCGGCAACCTTTAAGCAGGCTCTTCAGTATCCAAAGATTGAAAAGCTTGGCAATCAGGAGGATGTTTCTTCTTATTTGTCCGTGGAGTTAAAGTCTCCGGAGCTTTGCAAACGCTATACCGCAAGACTGATTAAAAATGTGCATTTTGCTCCTTCACCCCTATGGATGCAGATTCGTCTTCGCACCGCAGGAATTCGTCCGATTAATAACTTCGTAGATATCACAAACTATGTGATGCTGGAGCTGGGACAGCCCATGCATGCCTTTGACTACGACACCATCAAGGGACATAAGATTATTGTGGAAAGAGCCAAGGAAGGGGAAAGCTTCACCACGCTGGACGGCGTAGAGCATGAGCTTAGCGACAGTATCCTCTGCATTAAGGATGGAGAAAGAAGCATTGCCTTAGGAGGAATCATGGGAGGAGAGAATTCCATGATTACCGATCAGGTGAAAAATGTGGTATTGGAGGCGGCTTGCTTTGACGGCACCAATATCCGTCTTTCCGGAAGAAAGCTGGGACTTCGTACCGATGCTTCCGCTTACTTTGAAAAGGGCCTGGATCCAAACCTTTGCGAAATGGCTATGGATAGAGCTTGTACCCTCATTGAAGAGCTGGGAGCCGGAGAGGTAGTGGGAGGAATGTTGGACTGCTACCCTGTAAAGCGGGAGGATACAAAGCTCACAGTTTCCGTATTCGATATCAACAATCTTTTGGGACTTTCTCTTTCCGGAGAGGAAATGAAGAAGATTTTGACTGCCTTGGAGATTTCCGTAGAGGTAAAGAACGGCGCAAATGGGGAGGAGCTTTCCCTTG
>CALIEL010000001.1 GCA_938022235.1 Oribacterium parvum | reverse complement strand
CTACGCCAAGAGAAATGGCATCCTTCATTTCCGATACAATATCAAAAAACTTCCGGATTCCACTGGGTCGTATATTTACAATCGCCGGGTTTAATTCCCTGGGCGAATTTCGTTGCTGTTCCTTGTTTTCGCTCATGCTCACTCTCTTATTTCTTCCTTAGAAAAATCCTCTTGACTCTCCCTGAACACTATGGAGATACCTGCATTCTTTCATCCTTCTTCGGAGCCACCAGTTTGGTGCCGTGATCCTTGTACCGCTTTAATACGAAGTGGGTGGCTGTGGAAAGCACGGACTCCATAGGTCCTAACTTCATGGAAACGAAGTTAGCCACTTCCTTCATGGTTCTTCCCTTTACGATTACGGTAAAGTCAAAGGCTCCACTCATCAGATACAAAGCATCCACCTCTTCATACTGGTAAATACGCTCTGCAATGCTGTCAAAACCCATGCCTCTATGGGGAGTTACCTTAACCTCAATGAGGGCATCTACCCGTTCATCCTGGGTGCTGTCCCAGTTAATCAGGGTGTGGTAGGCACAAATCACGCCTTCCTCTTCCATAGCTTTAATTTCAGCCCCTACCTGTTCCGGGTCTTCTCCCAAAAGAGCAGCCAAATCCTCCACAGGTAATTTTGCATTCTTCTCTATGATGCTTAGAATTTTTTCTCTCATGCTTCTCCTTTATTTTCCTTCCATAGGACCGGATATCTGTTTTATAAAAAATCTCAGAATCTTCCCTTGCCAAGCGGAAAAGCTTAGCCTGAAGTTCCTTTCCCGAAAATCTATTGTACTCAATTTCCAAAAGCACCGCAAGGGAAAGGCATTCTCCTTAAAATACAAAGGTATTCTTCTTAAAATACAAGAGAATCCTCTTTCCTAAAGAAAGCCGGCAAGCTCTCCTCCAGCTCCTTTTTGGAAAACAGCTCCTCCAAGCTGTCCCTCTCCCGCTTCGTTAAAAAGGACTCTCCCTGAGCGTCCCTTCTCATGCGTTTCTTTCCTTCTTCCGAAATACCGATACAGGAAGCAATAATTCCTCTCTCCCTTGCCAGCTCTGAAAAAGCCTCAGCCTCTTCCAGTCGAAGAAGATAGGCATTTCCCGAATAAAGATAATAGGGGGAAATCTGAAAATGTTCGCAGAGCTCTATCGTCCCCTGTAAGAAGGGAATTTTTTCATAGGAAAAGGAAAAGCCGCCGCCGGAAAGTTGCCAAAGGCCGGAAAGAATTCCTCCTCTTCCCAGGGGTAGGATCTCTGAAATCCCGAAGTCGGAAATCCAGTTTGGAAAAAGATTTTCCACCTTTCCTAAGCTAAGTTCTCCCGCATTCCATTTGGCTTGCAGGTCTTCTTCATAAAGAGGAATACTTTGCCCCTTCTTTTCTCCCTCTGCAAATAAAAGAATATTTTCCGCAGAAAGGATGGGATGCTCCGGACAACTTTGTGGCTGTCCGCCTCCTTCCGGCAAAGTTTTATCAGCCTCCGCAACTTGCTTACTCTTAGGCTTCTCTTTCAGATAGAGTCTTGGCAACTTTCTAAGCCTTTCCTCTTCTTCCTCTATAAAAGCTTTAGAAAATGGACAATCCTTTGTCTCCCGTATTTTTTTCCATAAAAACTGGCTACCCCTTTGTCCGGGGTAGCCTAAAAGAAGGATTTTTTCTCTTCTCATTTTACATTCTCGAAAGCAATGGCGGCAATACCATGGTAAGTACCATCATGGCAATCAAAATCACAACGATCACTGTAGTAATGGTTTTTTTCTGTTTTGGACTAAACATAGTTTCTCCTTTTCTTTCCTAATCCTTGCCATTGTAATTCCAAATGAAAGGATAAGCAAGAGATTTGAAGAATCTTCTGCCCTATAGGCGGATCTCCTTGTAAAAATCCAAGCTACAAAGACATCGTTTTGACAGAATTCCGGCTTTCTACATATAGGTCTTCTTGTAGAATTCCAGTCTTCCCAGGGCTCTGGCCAAAGCCGCCTGAGACTTCTTAAACTCCTGATAGCTCTGCTTCTGGCGAAGCTCTTCCTCCGCCCTTTCCTTGGCCTCTTCCGCTCTGCGGATATCCATCTCTTCCTTGGTTTCCAGAGTGTCCACCAAAAGAGTAAGACGGTTATTGGCAAATTGCAGGATACCCTTTCCTACTTCCACATGCTCCCAAGAGCCGTCCGGCTTCTGGGCATCCAGTACACCAATTTCCACGGCAACGACAACCGGGGCATGGTGCGCCATAAAACCGATTTGTCCGTCCAGTGTTCGAACGTTCAGATATCGCAAACGGTCATCATAGTACACTTTGTTGGTGGCAATGACCTTTGCGCTAAATAAGTTTCCGTTTCCTCGCATCATAGAAAACTCCTTAGCCCTTTAAGAGCTCTGCCTTCTTCTTTACGTCCTCCAGATTTCCTACATTGAAGAACGCAAGCTCCGGCACATCATCCATTTCTCCGCTGATAATGGCCTTAA